>DDBY01000243.1:532-3877 GCA_002334985.1 Micavibrio sp. UBA2020 | reverse complement strand
GTCGCCGGTGCGGCGGTGCACCAACAAAATCCATGCTTATCATGGCTTTAGTTGACGAAGTGGGCGATTTTGGGTTGTGATACCCTTCACATTTTCATATAATGTAAGCATCTGTTTTCACCCTTTTTGCACGGCACGATTCATGAGCGAGAGTCCAAAACGCCCAGCGCCGCCCAAAGACGCCGCCCCCGCCGGGGAAGCCGCGCAAAAAAACGCGATTCACAAACTGCGCGCCACGCTGGAAACGTCGCTGGCCGATGGCAACCTGACGCGCGCCCGCGCGCATTTGCGCATGACATCGCCCGTTACGGCGCGCGCCGCCGTCATGGCGCTTGGCGCCCCGTATGTAAAGGCGCTGCAAGCGGCGCCGCATGTCACGCTCGACGGTAAACAGGGCGCGGCCGCGGCCAAGCAATTCATCGACGAAGAACTGCGCCCGCTTGTGACGCGCGAAGCGCGAAAGGCTGCAAGCCCGCGCAAGGATTTCAACGCGCAGAAAAATAAAAACGCACCGCCGAAAAATTCTTTGCTGAAACGCCTGTGGCGCGGCACGGCCATGACAGCGCTGGTGCTGGGCCTGTCAACGTCTATGGTGATTGAAACGGCCGCCCCTGCGCGCAGCGATATCCACACAGACGCAGCGGTTGTAACCGAAAGCATCCGCACCGACGTGTCGGCGCTGCGCACCGAATTCGGCAAAACATCACTGGGCCGCGATATGCTGGCACTGGCAGACAGGCATAACATTTCGATTGTCTATGACGACGCGCTGAGCGGTACGAATACGCTGGGCAGCTACAACGCGGGCTCTAAAACGCTGCGCATGAACCCGACGCAGACGCTGGCGGAGCAAGTGATGATTATGTCGCACGAGCTGCGCCATGCATGGCAGGACGTGGTGCTGGGCTATGGCGAGATGGAAAACCGCCTGCTGACGCCGCAGCAGCAATGGACGCTCCGCCGTTATCTGGAATCCGACGCCTTCGCCTTCAGCGCCTATTTCATGGCGGAGCGTATGCTGGAACTGCCCGAAGCAGAAAAGCCGGACGGCCTGCGTGAAATGGCCGCCGCGCATTTGCTGCATGGCGAATTCGCCTCCGAAGACGGGCTGACGCATGAAGAATACCGCCGCTTTGCGCTTGACCGGATGTTTGAAACACTGGGCAGCAGCTATAACGAAACGCACCTGCGCCTCGCGAACGAACAGAACAAGCCGTTTGAAGACGACACCAAATTCGCGCAGCAGCTGATGCAGCGCGGCGACCTGGACGGCGCACTGGTGACGATGCGCGAATTGCAGGCGCGTATGCGCACGACACCCTCGGCAGAAGATTTCGATTCCTATCTGCGCCGCTTCGGCGGCATGTCGCTCGACCCCGCGGAGCAAACGGCGCTGCAATCGCCCGCCGCCGCAAATCCCGCGGGCCGCACCGCCGCACCGACCGCTGCGCAAACGCCCGCACCACAAGACCCCGATGCCCCGTCACCCACCAGCAGCGACAGCGCCGTCAACGCGCAGCTGGCCGCGTCGGAGGCTTTGAACCAGACCTTCCGCGCCCTGGCGCGTGAAATGACCCGCTATGTGGAGCTGGAGCGCCAAATGGCCATCCGCGCCGGAAAGCCCACCACAAATTCCCGCTTTATCCCCATCGCCCCCGCCGGCGGTGACACCCGCGCGCAGGAAGAGGCGCCCGCGCAAAACCGCCACCAGCCCAAAGCCCCCTGAGCATAAAGCCCGCAAAGCCTGCCTTACCCCCGCTTTACTTTTAGGCGTGCGCGCCGCATGCTGGGAAAAAAGGTTCGCGACATGAAAATGTTTTTCATCTGCCTTGCAGCCGCCTTCCTCCTGACGCTGCCCCTTGTGGGGCAGCTGGCCGATGTGCGCATACCCGCGGCCGGCCTTCTGGGTATTCCCATGACAGGGCTCGGCTATATGCTGGTCTTTTTTCACGAACTGGGGCATACGGCGGCCTATTGGTTTTTCGGCTATCCCGCGCTGCCGTCATTCGATTTCAGCCATGGTGGCGGTTATACGCAGGCCTATGCGAAATCGTGGTTTATCCTCGGCCTTATCTGGACGGCGGCCGCTGCCTATGGCGTGCGGCTGTGGCAAAACATGGAATACCGCGGCCTGATGTGGCTGGGCGGTGCGCTGCTTGTGCATGCGCTTTTGATGCTGTCGAAGGGGGATTTAATTCTTGTAGGCTTCGCCGGACATGCGGGGGAGGTTCTGGTTGCCGCCTTTTGCCTGCTGCGCGCGTTTCTCAACACCACCGACAAGGCGCGCGGCGCGGTGGAGCGGTGGCTGAACATGCTGTTTGGCTGTTTCGTTCTGGTCTATGACACAATCTTCACGCTATCGCTGATGTTCCATGGCCTCAGCCGCGATATTTACGCTGCGCAAAAAGGCGGGCATTTGCAGGGTGACCTTGACCGCGTTGCGCTGGCGCTGCATATC
The DNA here is from genome assembly GCA_002334985.1 of Micavibrio sp. UBA2020. Lineage (GTDB taxonomy): Bacteria > Pseudomonadota > Alphaproteobacteria > Micavibrionales > UBA2020 > UBA2020. The sequence goes on along the minus strand of DDBY01000243.1, from coordinate 1,419 downwards.
CCGATGCCGGTTGTGGCAGGTTTTCTGCTGTTGCTGACGTGGGGCATTTTTGCCTTTGCGGTTATCTATGGCCGCAGGCATGCGCCGCATACGGAATATCCGGCATAAAAATCAAATCAGGCTAGGCCGCGCCGCCGGCAGGCGCTGCATTGCGGCGGCGCAGTTTGGTGGCGATGGGCTTGACGGATATATCTTCATCAAGCGTCCCCGCCTCCGCCGCGCGTTTGCTGGCAACGGTGTCGAAGGCGCTCGCCAGCTTTTCTTCCAGCATTTCGGCCAGTGTCACGCGCTGCTCTTCGGTCATGCCGTCGATAGCCTTTATCATTTTCTGCTGCGGCGTTTGCGGCGCGGAGGCGCTGCGCTCCAGCCGCTCTATAACCGCCTGCTGCGTTTGTGCGGGCAGGGTGCGAAAATCGTCGCAGATGCGCAGCACGGTTGCATCCTGAATAGCTTTCGCTGTGGGCTGAGCTGCCGCCGCTTGCGCGGGCGCCGGCGGCGGATTTTTGAGATTCTGATGATGCTTGTAGGCTTTCACTGCGCCGCCGACAATACCCGGCACACCGCCCAGAACAGTCCCGGCAACGACAGCCACCGCGCCCACCACAGCGACCGTAAGCACCGGTGCGGCGACAATGCCCACCGTGCCCGCCGCAACTGCTGCAACACCTGTCGCGGCAATCTTGGCCGCCGCACCCGCCGCCGCCATGCTGCCAAACGTCGCAACGCCTGCCGCCGTCGCCGCCGCGCCGCCGACAATCACAGCTGCCAAACCATTTCCGATGGCAAAAATTTCATCTCTATAAAGGTTGCTGAAAATGCGCGCAAAACGGCTTTTCTTTTTTTCGTATTCGGAAAGGTAGCGGTCATCGAAAGCGTTTTTGACAGCG
>DDBY01000243.1:0-192 GCA_002334985.1 Micavibrio sp. UBA2020 | reverse complement strand
GCGCCGCGTAGGGGTTGTTCCAGAAATCTTTGATTTTTTGCAGCATGACCGCCCCGTCGCTCGTTTAAATCTATGAAAGCATTATACTTTATTTTTTACATAAAATCAATTTAGATGCGGTAAAAAAGGCGGTCACCCGCAAAGGCGCCGCCCTTTTTTATTTGGATTCAACAAACTAAGCGCGCAGGCCGC
>DDBY01000211.1 GCA_002334985.1 Micavibrio sp. UBA2020 | reverse complement strand
GCTGGCCCCCAGCGACCACCGCTATGAAAGCGTCGACAACCCCGCCACGATGGAAAACCCGCTCGCGGCCGTGCAGATGGGGCTTATCTACGTCAACCCCGAAGGCGTCAACGGCAAACCCGACCCGCTGAAAACCGCGGCGCAAATCCGTGAAACTTTCGCCCGTATGGCCATGAACGACGAAGAAACCGTCGCGCTGACAGCCGGCGGCCACACCGTGGGTAAAACCCACGGCAATGGTGATGCAGGGCTCCTCGGCGCATCGCCCGAAGGTGCGGATATCACCGAACAAGGCCTTGGCTGGAACAACCACACCAAGCGCGGCATCGGCCGTGACACCGTCACCAGCGGCATCGAAGGCGCCTGGACGACCCACCCGACCAAATGGGACAATGGCTATTTCGACATGCTACTGAACCACGAGTGGGAGCTGAAAAAGAGCCCCGCCGGCGCCTGGCAGTGGGAGCCCGTGAACATCAAGGAAGAAGACAGACCCGTCGATGTGGAAGACCCGTCCATCCGCCACAACCCCATCATGACGGATGCGGATATGGCCATGAAAATGGACCCCGCATACCGCGCGATTACCGAGCGTTTCCACAAAGACCACGCTTATTTCTCGGAAGTCTTCGCCCGCGCGTGGTTCAAGCTGACCCACCGTGACATGGGCCCGAAAGTACGTTACATCGGCCCCGATGTGCCCAAAGAAGACCTTATCTGGCAAGACCCTATCCCCGCCGGCAAAAAAGACTATGACATTGCCGCCGTGCGCGCCCTCATCGCCAAAAGTGGCCTGAGCGTCAGCGAGATGGTTGCGACCGCATGGGACAGCGCGCGCACTTTCCGCGGTTCTGATATGCGCGGCGGTGCCAACGGTGCGCGTATCCGCCTTGCTCCGCAAAAAGACTGGGAAGGGAACGAGCCCGCACGCCTTGCCAAAGCGCTCGCCGCTTATGATGCCATCGCCAAGCAAACCGGCGCCAGCGTCGCGGATGTCATCGTCCTTGCCGGCAATTACGGCGTTGAACAGGCCGCGAAAGCCGCAGGTTACGACATCAGCGTGCCCTTTGCCCCCGGCCGCGGCGATGCCACGGATGCGCAGACCGACGCGGAATCTTTCGCCGTGCTGGAGCCCCTGCACGACGGTTTCCGCAACTGGCAGAAAAAAGACTATGCCGTCAGCCCGGAGGAAATGCTGCTCGACCGCGCACAACTGATGGGTCTTTCCGCACATGAAATGACCGTTCTTGTCGGTGGCCTGCGCGTTATCGGCACCAACCATGGCGGCACGAAACACGGCGTTTTCACAGACCGCGAAGGCGCACTCAGCACGGATTTCTTCACGGCGCTGACCGACATGAACTACACATGGAAACCCGCAGGCAATAACCTCTATGAAATCCGCGACCGCAAATCCGGCGCGGTGAAGTGGACGGCGACGCGCGCGGACCTGGTTTTCGGCTCCAACTCCATCCTGCGTGCCTATGTCGAGGTTTACGCGCAGGACGACAACAAGGAAAAGTTCGTTCAAGACTTCGTCTCCGCATGGGGCAAAGTCATGAACGCAGACCGTTTCGACCTGACGGCCTGAATATCCTGACGCACACAGTAAAAAACGCGCCCCTTACAGGGCGCGTTTTTTATTGGCTAAAAATGCCGAAAGTTATTTAACGACAAGAACATCCGTCTTGGCATTGTGTATCATGTCGCGCGCGACACTGCCGACGATACCCGTCAACAGCTCGGATTTTCCATGCGTGCCCACAACCACCAAATCAGCGCGGGTTTTACGCACCTCATCATGCAGCGCGGCCGAAGAATGCGCGTTGTGCATGACTATATCCATGCGCGCGAAGGCCTTTGCTTTTTTATCTTTCAGTTTACGGCCAAGCGCGCCGAGGATTTTCTCCATCCCCTCCTTGCGCTGGTCTAGCGTAAAATCTTCAAGGTCGCGGTCTTTGACAAGACCGCTAAAGGGCAGCGAATAGGCATGAACCACATGCACCTTTGCCTTGGGAAACAGCGTCAGCGCCATGTAAAGCGCCTTCAGCGCATGGCTGGAAAAATCCATGCCGACGACAATCGTTTTATATTCTTCCTTTGTGGCGTTTTTGACAATCAGCACGGGTTTTTCGCTGAAACGCAAAAGCTTTTCCGCTGTCGATTTGATAAAAAGGTCGCGCAGGCTGTCTTTTTTATGCGCACCCGTCACAATCAGGTCGGATTTAAGCTTTTTCGCCTGCTCCAAAATCGTTTGTGCGGGCGTACCTGCGGCCACAACAACACCGCTGCCGTTTTTGGCCGTTTTTTTGACGCCGGCCTTCTTGCCCTCTATCTTTTTGCTCGTCGCGGTTTTACGCGTACGGCCTGCCTGCGCTTGCAGGGTTTTTTCGGCATTGTCGAGAAGCTCGTCCTGCGTCTTCGCCGGCAGGTCGCTGTCGAGCACATGCAAAACATGCAAGCCCGATTTGAACTGCTGCGACAGCTGTGCCGCGCGGTCAAACGCGCGGTCGGAACGGCTGGAAAGGTCGCTGGCCATAAGGATGTTACGCATGAATGCCCCCTCTTGAGACCCCTGCGCGCATTTGCCGCTGCTGCAGGGTTTTAAATGAATACACAGGGGGGATTATAGCCCAAGCGGCGCGCACTGCAACCACCGTTTCGCAGTGGCTATGCGCCGCCGCAAACATATCGCGCTATATATCCTGCGGCAGCGGCTGCGCCCTCCGGCGTCAAATCCGCGCCGAAAGACAGACGGATACTCTGCGCCGCACGCACCGCATCCTGCCCCATGGCGGCAAGCACAGCAGATGTTTTACCCGCCGCGCTGCGGCAGGCCGCGGCGGTTGAAAAAGAAACCTGCCCCGTCAGTGCTATCATCATATCCGCCGCATCAATACCGCGCAGATGAATGCTGAGAATATGCGGCAACTGCATGCGCATCGCCCCCTCATTCACCTCGAAATCTACGCCGCTGCGCATCAGAACATCCAGAAATGAAGCGCGGCAGGCACGCGCATTATCGCTGCGGATTTGCATTTTCTCCGCCGCAAGACGGCATGCCGCACCAAATCCCGCCGCCAGCGCCAGCGGCACAGTGCCGCCACGCAAAGCTTGCCCCCCGCTGCTGCCCCATAGCGGCATGATTTTGAGCGGCGGTGATGGCCGCACATAAAGTGCGCCGATACCTTGCGGGCCATAAATTTTATGCGCGCAAAGGCTCATCATATCCACGCCCCAGGTCGCGGCCTGCAGCGGTATTTTTCCGGCGGCCTGCACGGCATCGGTATGAAAAAGCGCCCCAGATGCCTGCGCCGCCCTGCAAAGCGCGGGAATATCCTGAAGCACCCCCGTTTCATGTCCGGCCGCAATGACAGACACCAGAAAAACCTGCGGCGACAACAAGGATTGCAGCGCAGCGGGCGTGACGATGCCTTGCGCATCCACCGGTATTGTTTTTACAGCAAACCCCATGATGCCCAGCTGCGGTGCCAGCCCCATAATGCTGTCATGTTCAATCGCGCTGACAAGAATTTCGCGCCGCATGCCCCCGCGCGCCGCAGCAGCAGCGCCGAGAATGGCCAGCGCGTTTGCTTCCGACGCGCCGGATGTCAGCGTTATTGCCTCCGCCCCAGCGCCTATCAATGCGGCAATGTCTTCTTTGGCTGCGCGCACAACAACCGCGGCGCGGCGGCCTTCGGTACCCTGCGCGGCGGGATTGCCAAAACTTTCATGCCAGCAGGGCGCCATCGCGGCCACGACTTCGCGCGCACAAGGCGTTGTCGATGCTGCATCCAGATATATAGGCATCGCCGTCATTCTTGCGGCGCACCCGTGCGAGTCAAACCGCAGGACAAAAGCTGCGCCGCCACGGCAATCGCGATTTCACGCGGATGCTTGCCCGTCACGCCGCCCACGCCGATGGGGCAAACCAGATGCGCAAGCCCCTCCGGCGTTATACCGTCCACCGTCAGGCGTTTTTCAAACCGCGCCCGTTTGGTGGCGGAACCGATAAGCCCGAGATAGGCAAAACGCCCGCGCTGCAAAACTTCGCGCACGATATCGTAATCCAAATCATGGTTATGCGTCATGACCAGCACATAGGCGTTATCGTCGATATGTTCAATTTCCGCGAGCGGTGCGGCGGTCAGTTTGCGTTGGCAATGCGCGGGTAGATTTGCAGGAAATTCGCCTTCGCGGCTATCGACCCAGACGATATCGAGGGGCAGCGCGGATAAAACCGAAACGACTTCACGCCCGACATGCCCCGCGCCGAACAGATAAAGTTTTTTGCCCGTCGGAATAAAACTTTCCAAAAGCACGCTGACCGCACCGCCGCAGCATTGCGCCAATTTAGGGCCGAGGGGGTAATCTTTTACCGCCGCGGTGGATATTGCGGCCGCAAGCAGTTTGCGCGCCTCTGCCGCGGCTTCAAATTCAAGATTGCCGCCGCCGATGGTGCCGAACTGCGCATCCGCAGTAACAACCATCTTAGTGCCCGCTTCGCGCGGGGTGGAGCCTTTGGCCTCCATCACCGTTATCAACACACACGGCACGCGCCGCGCGGAAAGGTCGGCCAAGGTCGCAAGCCAGCTGAAATCCTGCAGCATCAGAATACCCCTCCCTTATCTTCAAGGGCGCGCAAGACCGCTTCGGGCGTGGCGGGCGCGGAAAGCTTGGGCATCGAAACGCCCGCCCGCGCCACAGCATCGCGCAGCGCCAGAAAAACGGAAATACCGAGCATCAGCGGTGGTTCCCCCACCGCTTTGGATTTATAAACCGTATCTTCGGGATTTTCTCCGTCATAAAGCGCGACACGAAAATCATCGGGCATATCGCGCGCGGTTGGAATTTTATAGGTGCTGGGTGCATGGGTTTTAAGAACACCCTTGGCATCCCACCAAAGCTCTTCCGACGTCAGCCAGCCTGCGCCCTGCACGAAACCGCCTTCTATCTGCCCGCGGTCGATGGCGGGGTTGATGGAACGTCCGACGTCGTGCAGAATATCCGTGCGCAGGATTTTATACTCGCCGCTCAAGGTATCGACAATAACTTCGCTCACCGCCGCGCCGTAGGCGAAATAGAAAAACGGCCGCCCCTTTGCCGCCGCGCGGTCCCAGAAAATCTTCGGCGTTTTATAAAACCCCGTAGCCGACAGCGAAATGCGGTTCATATAGGCCAGATTAACCAGCTCCTTGAACGGCCATGCTTTGCTGCCTGCCGTGACCACGCCGACATCAAATACCACGTCCTGCGGCGCGCATGTGCCCGCCTGCTGCGCGGCGAATTCGCTGAGACGTCCGCGGATAGTATGCGCCGCAGCCTCCGCCGCCTTGCCGTTTAAATCTGTGCCGCTGGATGCGGCTGTCGCCGACGTATTGGGCACTTTGGATGTATTCGTCGCAGTGATGCGCACACGCTCGAGCGGCAGGCCGAAAACATCGGCCACGATTTGGCAGACTTTGGTGTGCAGCCCCTGCCCCATTTCGGTGCCACCGTGGTTGAGCTGCACGCTGCCGTCTTTATATACATGCACCAGTGCGCCCGCCTGATTAAGCATGGTGAGTGTAAAGCTAATCCCGAATTTGACGGGCGTCATGGCAATACCGCGCTTCAGCACCGGATTTTCCGCGTTGAACGCGTCGATTTGTCCAAGGCGCGCACGGTAATCGGCGCTTGCCTCCAGCTTGTCAAAAATATCGGCAATAACGCAATCTTCTACATCCATGCCGTAATGGGTGACCGCGCGGTCTTTGCAGGCACCTTGCCGGTCATAGAAATTTACGCGGCGCACGGCTTCGGCAGGCAAATTCAGGTGCCGCGCAATATCGTCAATCACATATTCAATCGCCAGCATGCCCTGCGGCCCGCCGAAACCGCGGAAAGCGGTATTGGACACTTTATGCGTAAAACAGCGGTAACTGGTGACCGTCGCATGCGGCAGGAAATAGCAGTTATCGGCATGAAACATCGCGCGGTCGGCAATCGCGTTCGACAAATCCGGCGACATGCCGCAATCGGCCAGCTGCACCATATCCATCGCCTGAATACGCCCCTGCGCATCAAACCCCACATCGTATTTGACGTGAAAGCCGTGGCGCTTGCCTGTCATCACCATATCGTCGTCACGGTCAAGGCGCAGCTTGACGGCGCGTCCCGTGCGGCGCGCCAGCAGCGCGGCCACGCAGGCAATCAGCGACGCCTGGCTTTCCTTGCCGCCGAAACCGCCGCCCATACGGCGCACTTCGACCGTGACGGCATGGTCAGGGATGGCCAGCACTTTGGCAATCAGATGCTGCACTTCGCTTGGGTGCTGGGTGGATGACCAGCAATGCATTTCGCCGTTTTCATGCGGGGTGGCAAGGGCGATTTGCCCCTCCAGATAAAAATGGTCTTGCCCGCCGATATCGAGCGCGCCTGAAAGTCTGTGCGGCACAGCGCCAAGCGCAGCCGCGCTGTCGCCCGTTTTCATCACATAGGTTTCGCCCACGAATTTTTGCTGACGCAGCGATTCATGCACATCAAGTATGGCTGGCAATACCTGATATTCAACCTTTGCCAGATGCGCCGCGCGCCTTGCGATATCCATGCTTTCGGCGGCAACAGCCAAGACGGATTGACCGGCGTAAAGGACTTCGTTTTCGGCAAAAACGGGGTCACCCGCAAAAACGGGCGCCACGTCATTCACGCCCGGCACATCGCGCGCCGTCATCACCGCATGTACGCCGGCGATGTGACAGGCCGATGTATCTATCGAAATAATTTTCGCATGCGCATGCGGGCTTTGCAGCATATAGGCATGCAAGCAGCCAGCGGGCGCCGCAATGTCGTCCGTATAAACCGCTTCGCCCGATACATGCAGCGCGGCGCTGTCGTGCGTTTTGGACTGTCCGGCGGCGCGGTTGTTAACGGGCTTACCCTGCATGGCGGTAAACCCCCGTTTTCACTTCTGGCATCGTGGTTTCGATGAAAAACCGCTTGAGCAGGTTTTTGGCAACGCTCTGGCGGTACGCGGCACTTGCGCGCATGTCACTGAGGGGCGTGAAATCCTTGTCCATCGCCGCGGCGGCATCGGCCAGCGCTTCGCGTGTCCACGGTTTGCCGACCAGCGCCGCCTCCGCCGCTGCCGCGCGTTTGGGCGTGGCGGCCATGCCGCCATAGCAAAGACGCGCCGCGCGTATCACGCCGCCGTCCATATCCAGCGCAAACCCCGCGCAAACGGCGGAAATATCCTGGTCAAACCGCTTGGAGACTTTATAGGTTGCAAACAGCGTATTTTCGGCACGTTTGGGCACGATGATTTTTTCAATAAATTCACCGGGCTGCCTGTCCTGCTTTTTATAAGCTATAAAATATTTCTCAAGCGCAAGACTGCGCGTGCCTTTTTGACTGCGCAAAATGATTTCGGCCTGAAGCGCTATCAGCGGCGGCGGACCATCGCCGATGGGGGAGCCGTTGGCGATATTCCCCCCGACCGTGCCCGCGTTGCGGATATGGAGCGAGCCGATGCGGCGCAGCAGGTCTTCCATCCCCGCGCCCCGTTTCGCAAGCGCTGCAAACGCTTCGCTATAGGTCGCGGCCGCACCGATTTCGAGGTTGCCGTCCACGTCCGTCACACCCCGCAGCGCGGCAATATTGCCGGTATAAACAATCACCGGCAAATCCATGTGGAATTTGGTGACCCACAACCCCACGTCCGTCCCGCCCGATAGCATGTAGGCATCCGGATACTGCGCCAGCACATCCGCCAATTCATCCGGCGTGACAGGCGCGAAGAATTTTCCGGCGGGCATTTCGTATGAAAACATTTTTGTACGCGCGATTGACGCCAGCGCGGCCGCATCAGCCGGAATATCGACGCGCGGCATGTCTTTGGCGCGGCGCGCGGCCTCCAGAATGGGGCGATAGCCCGTGCAGCGGCAAAGATTGCCCGATATCGCATCGTGAATGGCGGTATCGTCTGCCTGCGGGTTGTTATTCAGCTCATTCGTCAGCGCCATCACAAAACCGGGCGTGCAAAACCCGCATTGCGATGCGTGACATTCCACCATGGCTTGCTGCACCGGATGCAGGGCGCCAGCCGCAACGTTGCGCAAGTGCTCAACCGTAACAATCTGCCGCCCGTCAAGCGAAGGCAAAAGCGCGATGCAGGCATTGATGCTGCGATACGGCGCGCTGCCGTCTTTTTCAAGACGCGCGACCATGACGGTACAGGCGCCGCAATCCCCCTCCGCACAACCTTCTTTGGTGCCGCAAAGGCCTGCGGGTCCGCGCAGGTATTGCAGCAGGGTCATCGTCGGCGGCAGGCCAGAAATTTCGCAAAGCTTGCCGTTCAGAATGAAGCGAATGGTGTCGGTCACGCGGCGCCTTTATGGTTGAAAATACATTGAAATACTACCCCTTTCGCCGCGGCCTGTCCATGCGGTGAAAAAATATGTCAATAGCGGTTTTGATGTGACGGCGCGCCCGCGGATGCTAATATAACGCGGTTTATTTTATTATCCGGAGAAAGCCCCATGAGTGATATCGTCCAATTCATCCGCGACCTGCCAAAGGTTGAACTGCACCTGCATATCGAAGGCAGCCTTGAGCCTGAATTGATGTTCGCGCTGGCGCAGCGCAACAAAATCGATATTCCGTTCAAATCGGTCGAAGAAGTGCGCGCCGCTTATGATTTTGGCAATTTGCAGGATTTTCTGGACATCTACTACCAAGGCATGAATGTGCTGCGTACCGAACAGGATTTTTACGACCTGACATGGGCATACCTGACGCGCGTGGCGGGGGAAAACGTGCAGCACGTCGAAATCTTTTTCGATCCGCAAGGCCATACCGGCCGCGGCGTCGCGTTTGAAACCGTTTTGGACGGCATTACCCGCGCGCTTGACGACGGAAAGAAAAAGCTCAACGTCACATCCAAACTCATCATGTGTTTCCTGCGCCACCTGAGCGAGGAAGACGCGATGCAGACCCTCGCGCAGGCGCTGCCGTACAAAGACAAAATCTTGGGCGTTGGTCTTGACAGCTCCGAGGTTGGCCACCCGCCGTCCAAATTCGCACGCGTGTTTGAAAAAGCGCGCGCGGAGGGCTTCCTGCTCGTCGCGCACGCAGGCGAAGAAGGGCCGCCGGAGTATGTCTGGGAAGCGATAGACCAGCTGAAAATCGACCGCATCGACCACGGCAACCGCTCGCTCGAAGACGATATTTTGTCCGAGCGCATCGTACAGGACGGCATGGCCCTGACCGTCTGCCCCCTTTCAAACCTGAAGCTTTGCGTGGTCAAGGACATGCAAAAACACCCCCTGAAAAAGATGCTAGACCTTGGCATCAAGGCGACGGTGAATTCGGACGACCCTGCCTATTTCGGCGGCTATATGAACGATAACTATATCGCCGTTGCGACCGCCCTCGGCCTCAGCAAGCAGGACATCCTGACGCTGGCGCGCAATAGTATCGAGGCGACATTCCTTGACGATGCAGGCAAAAAGCGCCTGTTCGACAATCTGGAAGCCTACGCGCTGAAAGCGGCATAACTGCCGACAAGAGGCCACTGTTAAAAAGCCGCCCTTCATGGGGCGGCCTTTTAATTTCTGGCATTACAGATATGTAATTTGGACAACAAAACTTAAGGCCACTGTATATTGCCAAATAAAATACAGGCAAAATAAGGACACCAGCGAAATTACAGCCGATTTTATACGTTTTTTCCCAAAGTAAAAAAAAGTTAGACCTCCTGATAATGCACAACAGACAGTAGGCACAAGCAAGAAAAAGAAAAGCCCATAAATCCAACCAGACAATGCCGGCGGTGCGTTCGCGCTATTATATGCACACCACGATATCACCTCTGAATAACCAAGACTCAGCCCACGGAGCCATAAAAATATGGTGTACTGCGTAGGAATAAGAATTAAAAAAAGCGAGACAAACGAAAGGTCTTTTTTGTAAGACGGCATATTCCCTCTTAAAAAAAGCCGCCCTTCATGGGGCGGCTTTTTCTTTTAAACAGCGGCTGTTACTGCTTCGGTCCTTGCGGGCCGGATTTGCGGTTTGCCTGCGGGGTCTGGTTGTCGTTTTGCGGCAACAGGCCTTCGCGGCGGAACAGTGCGTTCGGGTCGGGTTCGCGGCCTTTGGCATCTTTGAAGATATCCATGGGGTCGCGCGTGCCGCCCTGTGCATAGATGGTATCGCGCAGGCGGTCGCCCGTAGCGCGGTCATAAAGGCCTTTTTGCTCGAACTCTTCGAACATATCCGCCTCAAGCACTTCTGCCCACTTGTAGCTGTAATAGCCCGCCGAATAGCCGCCCGAGAAAATATGTCCGAAGCTGGTGGACATAGGCCCTGCAGCGCGCGGGAAAAGCCAGGTTTCGGCAATCAGCTTGTCTTCCAGCTCTTCGACACCCTTGATGTTCTTGGGGTCGCCGCCGTGCCATGCCATGTCGAGCTTGCCAAGGAATGTCTGGCGCAGACCGACATAGCCCGCGTCAAAGTTTTCCATGTCGTTGACTTTTTTAATGAGGTCTTCGGCCAACAAATCGCCGTTTTTGTAGTGGCGGGCGAAGGTATCGAGAACCTCTTTTTGCTTGGCCCAGTTTTCCTGCAGCTGCGACGGCAGCTCCACGAAGTCCCACTTCACATTAGTGCCGGTCAGCGACGCATAATCGCCTTTGGCCAGCAGCGCGTGCAGGCCATGGCCGAATTCGTGGAACACGGTGCGCACTTCGTCGATGGACAGAAGCGTCGGGTGGTCTTTGGTCGGCTTTTGGAAGTTGCAGACGTTGGTGACGATGGCGAACTGGTTTTCGCCGTCTTCGATACCGCGGTTGCGGAAGGTGTTCATCCACGCGCCGCCGCTTTTCGCGCCGGGGCGGGCGTAATAATCACCGTAGAACAGGCCAATCATTTCACCCGTTTTTTTGTCGGTGACTTCATAGACCTTCACGTCTTCGTGATAGACGGGATATTTACCCTTCACTTCGGTCATATCGATGTTGAAAAGTTTTTCGGCGTGCTTGCGCATGCCTTCCAGCACTTTTTCAAGGTCAAAATACGGACGCAGGGATTCCATGGACAGGCTGAATTCTTCTTCTTTCAGCTTGCGGCCGTAATAGGCCATGTCCCACGGCTTGAAATCGGTGATGCCGTCGGTTTTCTGCGCGTAGTCCTTGACCTTTTGCAGGTATTCTTCGGCCGCAGGGCGATAGACTTTTTCGTTTTTGGCGAGGAAGTCGTTCACCGCCTCCGGCGTTTTGGCCATGCGGTTATCAAGGACGAAAGCCGCGTGGCTGTCATAGCCCATGATACCCGCCGCTTCGTGGCGCAATTTGGCAATTTCCATCGCGTTTTTGGTATTGTCGAATTCATCCTTATACGCAACGTTGGCAAGGGCGCGGGAAATTTCTTCGCGCAAAGCCCGGTTTTCGCAATAAGCCATGATGTCGAGCGGCGGCGGCGACAGCTTCACCACAAACTTGCCCGTCAGTCCTGCCGCTTCGGCGGCTTCGCGGTACGCAGCCTTGGCACGTTCGGGCACGCCCGCCAGTTCGGATTCATCATCGATAACTTTTTGATAAGCCGCGACTGATTTCAGGCTGTTGTTTTTATATTCCGTGCGCAGTTCTGTCATTTTTTCGCTGATTTCGCGAAGGCGCGTCTTTTGCGTTTCGTCCAGCAGCGCGCCGGAGCGCACGAAGCCTTTATAAGTTTCCTCCAGCAGCATACGCTGTTCGCCCGACAGTTTCAGGCTGTCTTTCTGGTCATAGACTTCCTTGACGCGCTTGAACAGGTCGGCATCCATCATGATGTCGTTGCTGTGTTTGACCGCGGCGACTTTCAAATCCCCCTCAATCGCGCGCAGGGCGTCGCTGCTGGCAGCGGCGGAAATATTGCCGAAAACGGTCATGACACGGCTGAGCGTGCGGCCGGCGAATTCCAGCGCCTCGATGGTGTTTTCAAACGTCGCGGGGGCCTTGTTCGTCTTGATGGCAGCGATGTCGGCCTTGGCCTCCGCAATACCGGCTTGTTGCGCAGGCAAGAAATGTTCCACCTTGACGCTATCAAGCGGCGGCGCACCGTACGGCAGTTTCGACGGTTCAAGAAGCGGGTTGGTGTCCGGCGTTTTCGACATGACAGAAAGCCCTTTCAGCGATGTTGTTATTTATGTAATCAATTATAGGTCGCGCAGCCGCGCTAAACAAGGAGATTGCACCCAGAATACGCCCGCATATATTAATTTTTCATTGCACCACCGCAGCGCTTTTCCGGAATGATGAAACCTTGTTTCCCTCTGCGGAAAAGTACAGAATGATGCTGCGCACAACCCCGCGCTACTGCCTTATGGATGCCCTTCATGGACAGCTACCAGATTGTCAAAACGCTGCATATCCTCGGCTCGGCCGTTTTGTTCGGTACGGGCATCGGCATCGCGTTTTTTATGTACGCATCGCATTTCGCCAAAAACCTGCACGAAAAATATTTCGCCGCGCGCATGACGGTGCTGGCCGATTTTTTGTTCACCACTCCCGCCGTCATCCTGCAACCCCTTACGGGTATCTGGCTGGCCATGAACGGCGGCTATGGGCTGCATGATTTCTGGCTGTCGGTGACCTATGCGCTTTATGCGCTGGCGGGGCTTTGCTGGCTGCCCGTGGTCTGGATACAAATCCAGCTGCGCGGCATGCTGAAAACCGCGATTGATACGCAAAGTGAACTGCCCGCGCGTTATCATCGGCTGTTTCATATCTGGTTCGCGCTCGGCTGGCCCGCCTTTATCGCCCTTATGGCCATATTCGCACTAATGGTCGCAAAACCGGTATGAACATGACATCTGCAAGCGAACCCGTTTTTAAAAGTATTTTCGGCTGCGATTGGCAAAAACTGCCCCGCGTTTTTCACCGCCATTACGCCTGCCGCGCAGGTACAATCGATACCGCCACCTGCGAAGGGGTGATGGAAATCCGCACGTCGTGGCTGGGGCGGATTTTAGCGCCTTTGTTTTACCTGTCGGGGACGCTGGTGCCCTATGCCGGTAAAGACATTCGCGCCACGGTACGTTTTGAAAGCGCGCTAAAAAACGGCAAACACGGCATGATTTTCGACCGCGTTTTTTATTTTGCCGGCAAAAGACCTTACCGTTTCCGCTCCGTCATGCTGCCCGCCGGCGGAAATGAAATGATTGAGCATACGCGCCTTGGGCTTGGCTGGCGCGCGGCATTTGTCTGGACGGGCGACAAAATCGACATGCGCCACCGCGGCTATACGCTGAATATTTTCGGCACATCCCTGCCCTTGCCTGTGGAATGGCTGATGGGGCGCGGCAGCGCCAGCGAAACGGCGATAGACGACAACCGCTTCGCCATGACCATGGACATCACGCATCCGCTGTGGGGCCGCGTTTTCGGTTATAGCGGCATATTTACAATGACGGAGGACGCCGCAGCATGAGCGTGCAAAAACGTATTCTTATCCTTGGCGGCTACGGCAATTTCGGCACCTATATCACACGCGAACTCGCGCAGGACGCAGGGCTTGAAATCCTTGTCGCCGGGCGCGACGTGGCCAAGGCGGCGACGCTGGCCGACAGCCTGAAGCATGCCGCCGCGACAGTGAAGCCCTGTCTTTTGGACATTCATCATGATTTTCCCGCCGCGCTGGCCGCGCTCGCGCCGGATATCGTCATTCATACCTGCGGACCGTTTCAGGGGCAGGGATATGATATTGCGCGCGCCTGCATCGCGCTTGGCTGCGATTACATCGACCTTGCCGACGGACGGGGATATGTGGCCAACATCGGCACGCTGGATGCGGAGGCCAAGGCGCAAGGATGCCGTATTATCAGCGGCGCCAGTTCCGTCCCCGCCATGACGGCGGCGGTTATCGACCACTACCTGCCCGCCTTCGCCAGTTTCACGGCGCTTGATTACGGCATCAGCACGGCGCAGCGCACCACGCCGGGCGTCGGCACTGCCGCATCCCTGCTCAGTTATGCGGGGAAACCTTTTGAAACCTTGCAAAACGGCGCGCCGCATACTGTGTATGGCTGGCAATGTTTGCAGCGCCGGACATTTCCGCAGCTGGGCACCCGTTTGATGGCGCGCTGCGACATTCCCGACCTTGCCCTGTTCCCCAAGCGTTATCCCGCGCTGCGCGATATTACCTTTCTGGCGGGGGTGGAGGTTTGGACGCAGCAAGCCATGCTCTGGCTTCTCAGCGGACTGGTACGGCTGGGTCTTATGCACAGCCTGTCTGTCATGGCGGGGGCTTTGGTCAAATTAAATCCACTGTTCAACATTTTTGGCAGCGACCGCAGCGGTTTCTACCTGCGTATGCAGGGCAC
>DDBY01000201.1 GCA_002334985.1 Micavibrio sp. UBA2020 | reverse complement strand
CATCTGGCCAGCGCGATTTTGCGGCCTGAAACCTATACGTTTTGCTGCGATATCGAACATATCGTCTGCACCCGCGGCGATATGGTGCGCTTTACGCACGATGTGCCGATGTTCGGCCTTGCTGCCGCGCGCGTAGCCGCCCTGCATAGGCTGGAAAGCGACGAAACGCGCATCGGCGCTGTTGTGCTGGATAGCGAAGTCGGGATGGAATCAGACAAGAATTACGCCCTGCGCCTGCGCCGCGCAGATGGCACGTCTATCGTTCTTTCGCTGGAAACCGCCGTTGGCGCGCATAATCAGCTGCATCTTTCAACGCCGCAAACGCCCGAAGCCCTGGGCATTGCGGCGGGCGACCTTGCCCTGTTCGGCGAAAGCGGACAGGAAAGCGTCGCGCTGGTTGTACGCGGTATAGAGCCCATGGGCGATTTGGCCGCCCGCCTTACCTGCGTGGACGCCGCACCGGAAATCCATCTGGCGGACAAGGGGGTCATTCCCGCATTTTCAAGCCAGATTTCGGTGCCGCCCGAACTGCGCCGCCCGCCCGCGCCGCAGCTGACCGCACCGCAAACGGCGGCGCTGAAAGCTGAAATGACGGGCACACAGGGCAGCGACGCCCAAAGCAGCCTGCTGATAAACCTTGCCGCGCATGATTTCCCGCAAACGCTGTCGCTGCGGGCTGACATCCGCGCCAAGGATGAAAGTTTTTTCACCCCCGCCGAAATTACCCGCGCCGCCGATGGCCGCGCCGTGATTGAGCATTTGCGCGAGGGGGAAACATACGACCTGCGCCTGCGTTACGTCAGCCAGAGCGGTGTTTTTTCACCAGCCTTTTTGCTGGCCGGATACCGCATCGACGCGCTGGGGCCGGAGGCGCCCGCCGTGGGCGGGCTTTCACTGAATATTGTGGACAGCACAGCCTATGTCAGCTGGCCGCGCAACACGGCGGCGGGGCTGAGCCATTATACGCTGCGTTTTTCACCCGTACTGTCGGGCGCAGCATGGAACAGCGCGGTCGATGTGGTGGCGCGCATACCGCCGGACACGACGGCGCTGAGCGTACCGGCCGCCGTCGGCAGTTTTCTTTTAAAGGCCGTCGATATTCGCGGACGCGAAAGCGAGATACCCGCGCTGGCCGTATCGGCGGTGGCCGGGCTTGCCGGATATAATGCCGTCGCGGAGGCGGCCGAAGCACCCGATTTTGCAGGCACGCATGACGCCACGCAGGAAAACAGCGGCACGCTGCAACTGGCGACGGGGCAAAATGCGGGCATCTATACCTTTGCAAACGCCATAGACCTTGGCGCGGTTTTTACGTCGCTGGTGAGCGCGGATATTCTGGCGGGCGGTATCGACCGCGCGGAAAGCTGCGACGACTGGCCGGATTGCGACCTTGTCGAAAACCGCGACGGCGATGCAGACCCCGCGCGCTGGCGCCTGCGGCTGCAAATCCGCACCACGCAGGACGACCCCGCCCTCAGCCCCGCATGGTCGGCGTGGCAGGATGCGGCGCTTGGGGAATATACGGCGCGCGCCTTTGCCGCGCGGCTGTTGCTGGAATCCGACAGCGCGGATATCACGCCCGTCGTCAGCCAGCTGACGCTGCGTATCGACATGCCCGACAGGCGCATATCCGCGCGCGGCCTGACAGCTGACAGCGCCGGCAGCGATATTGTTTTCGCGCCTGCGTTTCGCGCCGTGCCCGCCGTGGCCATCACCGCGCAGAACATGCAAAGCGGCGATTATTACGCCATCACGGATGTCACGGCGACGGGTTTTTCCATCCGCTTTTTTAATGCAGGCGGCAGCGGCATCGAGCGCGATTTCGATTACCTCGCGCAGGGCTACGGCGCGCAGCATTCAACCTAGGGAGAAATAAGATGTCACAAGCGAGCCCGACCATCGGCGCAGGCAAAAGCGGCCTTGTTTACAGGCAGGAAGACAACGACGGCAAAAAGGCCTTGCTGACCCAGCACAAGGGCGCGGCAGCCCCGGCCTATGCGGAAGCGGGCATGATATGGCTGGACGACAGCGCGACGCCATGGCGGTTGAAATTCTACGACGGCAGCGACTGGATTGTCATGGGCGCACTGCATGCGGGGAACAATTCTTTTTTGCCCTATCACGGCACGGGTGCGCTGCGGCTTTGCGACTTTGCGCCTGATACGGGCGAAGCGGACGCCTGCGCCGTCAACCCCGTGCCCGCCCCGCCCCAGCACCAAAGCGGCCAGATGGTGGTGCTGGTACCGGCGTATGACAACACGGGCGCGGCAACGCTGGCACTGGGCGCGCTCGACATCAAAGACATCACGCTGGACGACGCTACGGCGCTGGGTGCGGGGCATCTGAAGGCGGGGCAGGTTTACCTGCTGGTTTACGACGGCACGCGGTTTGTTGTTTTGAACCCCACGCGCACGGCGGGCGTACCCGCAGGCAGCATGATTGCCTGCCAGTATGCGACCTATAGCACCTATGCGGTGCTGACATCGATAATACCGCATGACAATACCGTGCCGCAGGCAAGCGAAGGCACGCAAATTCTGAGCGTCACCTTAAGCCCGCAGAGCGCGTCAAACCGCGTGCGCATCCGCTTTTCCGGCTTTGGCACCGTGTCAGGCGCACATTCGGCAACGGCGTTCCTCAGCATTGACGGCAGCGCTGCCGTGCAGGCGGTTTCGTCCTATGGACATGATGCCGCATCGACCGTGCATCTGGGGTTTGAATTCGAACATGTGCCGGGCGATACCGCGCCACATACCTATAGCGTGCGCGTCGGCCCCGGTAGCAGCGGCAGCCTGCGCATGAACGGCGGCAGCAGCGCGCGGCTGTTCGGCGGCGCGGCGGCGGCAACGCTATATGCCGAAGAAATCAAAGCCTGAGGAACAAACGCATGAGCCCCGAAACCCTTTCGTTGCTGACACTGGCTGCGACGCTGGTTGTGCATCTGTTCGGCACGGTGTGGTGGGCGGCATCTGTCAGCCGCCGCGTCGATTACATCGAAAAATGGATAACCCACCACGAACACACCGCGGAGCGTCTGGCCGCGCTGGAGCAGCGCATCGACCACCTGCACGACGGCATCCAGCGCATCGAGCTTTTTTTGCACCAGCGTAGCTGATTTCAACCAAAGGAATATACCATGAACCCCTTTTTCCTGCCCCGCGGCATCCGCAACAACAATCCGGGCAATATCCGCCTGTCGCCGACGCGTTGGCAGGGACAAAAAGATGTCCAGCTTGATACGTCTTTTGTCGAATTTGCCGCACCTGTCTGGGGTCTGCGCGCCATGATGCGGCTTTTGCTGACGTATCACGTCAAATACGGCCTTGATACGGCGGAGAGCATCATCAACCGCTGGGCGCCGCCGCATGAAAACGCGACCGACCATTACATTTACAGCGTTGCGCGGCATTTAAAAAAATCACGCCGCGACAAGCTGGATATTTTCGACCCCGCCGTGATGATTGCGCTTTGCGAAGCCATCACGCGGCACGAAAACGGCGCCCCGCATACGGGGGAGCCGCCGTTCTGGTACGCCCCCGCCCTTTATGCGGAGGCCGCGCGCATGCTGCCCGCCCTTCATCAAAACAGTGCAAACAGAAAGGCCACGACATGAAAAAGTTTCTGGATTTCCTGCTTTCGCGTGCGCGCGAAAGATCCACCTGGCTGGGACTTGTGTCCATCGCAACCGCGCTGGGTCTTGTGCTCAGCGAGTTTCAGGTGGAGGCCGTGATTGCGGCGGGCATGTCCATCGCCGGCGTGATTGCCGCCTTTACCGGCGACGACAAGAAGGACGGCGATGGCGGCGCGGCGGCATGACGGGCTGGATTGTTTTTCTGTTGGCAACAGGGATTGCCGCGGCACTCGCCATCGCATGGCGCGGCGGCGCGGCGGCGGCAAGAGCGAAGGACGCGCGGGAGGATGCAAATGATAGTCACAAGGCGCATATTCTGCGCGACCACCTGCGGCATGATGATGATTTTGCAAAGCGCGTGCGCAAACGTTTCACCCGCTAGCTTCTGCGCCCTTTATGTGCCCGTATATACAAGCGGCGCGGATAGCGAAGAAACAAGGCGGCAAGCAGACGTCAATAACGCCGTGTGGCTTGCGCTTTGCGCGCAGGAAAATCTGGCGGATTAGATGCCGCCGTAAATCGCGTGATGCTGCATGACTTTGAGCAGCGTGCGTTCCAGCATTTTATCGTTGCGGCGGGCGGCGTGGTCGCGTGCCGTCTGGCCGCGGCCGTCTTCGGCAAGAACGTCGATACCGGCGGCAATCAGAATGCCTGCCATTTGCACATCGCCGCGCGCCGCCGCGATATGCAGAAGCCCCTGCCCCGTCAAGCGGTCGGTCACATCAACATTCGCACCCTGCGTAATCAGGAACCTGACCATTTCGGTATGTCCCTGCTGCACAGCGCAGAAAAGCGCGGTGTAGCCAAAAGGATGAATGGGGGCATCCAGAACCGCGCCAGCAGAGAGCAGGAAGGCGGCCATTTCTGTTTTGCCTGCCGCGGCGGCTTCGTGCAGCGGGCGGCGGCCTTCGTCGTCCGCGCGGTCGATATCAAGACCGGCGTCGAACAGCGCTTCGGCGCTGAGCGTATCGCCTTCGCGGGCGAGGTCGTGCATGAGGCTTTGACCCAGAAGGCCGGCGGGACGGGTGCGGCCAAGCAGAGCGGCCAAGTCCGGCGCATCCAGATTGAAGTTGTAAGCCAGAAGGTCGGTGGTGACAGTGGGAGGCGTCATCGCAAGCTCCTTTCGTCTTCACGGGCGAAACACTATATCTGGTAGATGGCTTTATTATACACCACAACATCGTGAATAAAAAGTTAACGGCGCCTATATTTACCGCATGGAATCAATGGGTTAACTTGTCATATTTCAGCCCTTTCCAGCGGCGGCGCGGGGCTGTTTCGTTAGCGTCTGATAAAAAATAATCCGGCCAAAGATTCCGAAATTGAATCACTTAGCGCCGTTTGTTCATGCGATGGATGGGCAAGGAAAAACGCGCGCCCGCCCGTGGCAGCAGTGCGGGTTCCGGTTTTGAAAAAATATTTTTTATTTTGTGTTTTTGATGCGGAAATCAGCCCGGGCCGCGGCTGCCGGTGCCGCCTTTGGGTTTTTTGTTTTTCGGATTTTCGTTATCCGCACCTTTTACATGGTCACGCAAAACCACATTGCGCATCGGCGCGGGCGTCAGCACCGCAATCGCCATACCGCCCATGGGCATGGCGCTGGCGGCGGCAATCATGGCTTCCTGCTTTTTTGCTTCAAGCTCGCGCAAAGTATGCGCAAGCGCCTTGTGGCCGAGCTTTTCCGCATGTTCGCGCAGCGTCAGCCCCGCCTGCTTTGCAAAAATATCCGCGCCCGTTTCCAAAAGCACTTGCAGCACTTTCATATTCTGCGACGACATCGCAATGTGCAGCGGCAATTCGCCCGCTTTGTTTTTCACGTTCGGGTCGGCGCCGATATCCAGAAATTCGCGCACCGTATCCGCATCGCCCGTTTTGACAGCGCGCGTCAGATAGGTTTCCCCCTCGAGCCCCGGTTTATCGACAGCATTGCCCACACGGGCACGGTTGAAAAAGCGTTTCAGCGACATGGCGCGCTCCAGCATTGTTGATGCGGTATAACGAAATCAAAATCAAAGTCACGAATGCGGGTATCTTGGGCAATCACTGCGCCTTTCGCAACAAAAAGTATGTTTGTGCGGTGCAAAACACCGCAGTGGAAATTTTATTGCCGCATTTGTTGAAATAATGTTTCAGAACGGGGGGGATTTTGCGTATTGACTCCCCGCCCTTCGCGCGTAAGCTGCTTGCATTCAAAGAACAACGGCGCAGCCCCAAACGGCAAGCGCATTTGCAAAGGAGACACGCCCGTGAATTTCGGATTCAACCCGCCCGACCCCGATGCCGTCAAAGAAGCGATGAACCGTCTGAAAGGCGTTTTCGCCCGTGCCGCCGCCGCCGATACCGGCAGCGCGCAGCCCTTGTTCCAGAAACTGAGCGACACTTTCAACAAGGCTATCGATTCCGCGCAGGATTTGCAGAACCAAAATCCGGATATGGATCCGCGTCAGGCGATGGCACAGCTGATGCCAACGCTGATGCAGGTGCAAATGTCCATGAGCCGCATCCAGCAAGCCGCCCGCACCAACCCCGCGGCTGCCGAAGCGCTGCAAGAGCTGATGACCGATATGCGCAGCGAGATGAGCGCGCTTCTCGGCGGCATGCCCGGTTTCCCCGGCCAAGGCCCCGCGACGCCGCCCAAACCGCCCGCACCGCCGAAAGGCCCTGCGCCGCGTAAGCCCGGCCGCGACGGCTCGCACGATTTGTAATCGTGATGGAATGAAAAAGCCCCTGTCCCTTTGCGGGCGGGGGCTTTTTTCTTGATTGATTTTTGTTTTAATACCGCCGCAAACAACACCGCGGCGCAAAGGATACGAAATGGTGCAAATCCGCAGACAAGGCAACAAGACCACCTGGGTTTTGGAAGAGGATACGCTGCACGGTCGCCTGCGCGAGCTTGCCAAGGTTTTCAATTACCACAGCCGCGAGGAAGGCGAGCGCATGGACGCGCGATTTATGTCCGAAGTGATGGAGCTGCAAACAGAAAGCCTTGCACAAATGGCGGAGCAGCAGGAAAAAGAAATGGAACGCCTGCGCCGCGTGGAGCGTGAACTGGCGGAGCTGCGCGCCGAATTCAAAACCTATATGGAGAAATCCGCGGCGCCCAAGGGCACGCTTGAAAAGCCCGCCCTGCGCGCACCGTCCGCCAAAAAGGCCGCGCCGGACAGCGCCCCGTAACTTGAAAAAATGCCGCAGCCTTACAAGCCGCGGTTTTTTATGCGTGCAAATGACGCTGCAAATGCAGCGGACGCAGCGCCGGCTTTTTTTGCAAATCGCGCTCTTCGATATTCGCCAATGACAAAGCGCGGCGCAGGTCGGCGGCGTTTTCTAAAAAGAATCGCACCCGTCCCTGATCCGGATGCGGCTGCTGAAGTTCCCAGGCAAGTTCACGCGTTTCGTAAGATTCTTCGTTGAAGGTTTTATCCAGCTGTCCCATGCCGTCCCAATCTCCTTGACGTTAGCAAATAATTTTATCACCCGCGGCAGGCACGCGTGGCGATGGCATCTCTTAAATGGCTGCGATTAAATCGTTTTTGGGCGATATCTGTTTTCACGTCGCCATGTCCTGCGTCATGCCCTGCATATACGCGCCGCACAAAAGCGGCGTTTTTTGCGTCTATTCTTACAAGTGTATGCTTAATTTATGAAAAGAATCTTAAGCGTGAAAACGTGCAAAACCCAGCAAAACCCTATGAAATATTGCATTCAGGCCTGTATCCGTTTATACACGCCCATGGCCTTTTGGTTTTGCGGCGCGCGTGCAGGCACGCACCCCCGCCACCACCGAGGCATTTTTAATTATTCATTTCAGCACCGAGGAGACGAAGACAGATGGGGCGCAAACTGGAATTCTGCCGTGAAAAAGCCCTTCACACCGCCATGGAAAGTTTTTGGGCGCAAGGGTACGAACATACATCCATGCGCGACCTGGCCGCGAAGCTTGGCCTGCACCTCGGTTCTGTCTATAACGCGCTTGGCGACAAGGAACGCGTTTTCGAATCCGCGCTGAAACTGCACTTCGACGAATACGTCCGCCCCGAAATGGAGCGCCTGACCACCGCGGAAAATCCGCTGGGCGCGATGGAAAGTCTGCTGACGCAGGTTGCTGACGAATGCGGCGCCGCAGAAGGGCCGCGCTGTTTTATCATCAATTCGCTTTTGGAAATCACGTCCATTAACGACAGCATCAGCGCGCTGCTTAAAGAATACATGCAGATGATGGAAACAACCTTCACCCAATGCCTGATGCGCGCGCAAAAGCTGGGACAAATCCCCGCGCATGCCGAACCCGCCGCGCTGGCGCATTTTTTCATGGGCACACTGTTTTCGCTGCGCACCATGGGCAAGCTGAAAACACCGGCTGCCCATCTGAAAGACATTCAGGCCTGCACCATGCGCGCGCTGAGGGCGTAAAGACGTCTATAAAATAACAAGCGAAGTAAAAAAAGCCCCGCCCGTTAAACGGCGGGGCTTTTTCTGTATTCGCTGCAGCTAGCGGCGCGGCGCTGTGGCCGCAGCGCGGCGGCGGCTCCATTCTTCCTGCCGGGCCGTATCACGCGCGGTTTCGCGGGCATCTATCACATCGCAAAACAGGGCGTGGATATGCTCTTTGCGTATATCGCTGCCGGAGAGCTGGCGGCAGGTGGTTTCGTAAGCTTCCGGGTCGGCGCCGTGCGCGATGAGGGTTTTGGCGATTTTCAAATATTCCTGCGGCGTTGCGAAGTCGTTGACCGAAAGCCCGATAAGGGCGCGGTCGAAATAATCCTGCGCTTCTGCCGCATCGACCACGCCGACCAACGCCTCTATCGTGCGTACATGGCCAAATTCGGCGGCATCGACGATGATTTCAAGGTCAATGCGCGCCGCACTGCCGAGCGCTTCGACAATCTCGTGCACCGGCGTTTCCCTGCATCTGGTACGCACGGCGTATTTCAAATCGTCATTGAGCGCCCCTGTGCTCAGCCCGGCGAAAACGGCGCGGCGGAAATCTTCAATACTGGGAAGTTCACGGTGTGGCATGGATAGCCTCCTTTTTGTTTTTGATTGGCAATGTAATGAATGAAACGTGCATCCGGCCAGTGGCGCGGGTGCTATCCTTGTGGGCGCGGACCGCCGTTTTTGGGCGGCGGGCTGTTATTGAGCGGCGGCGTACCATCCGCATAGTTCTGATAAAGGTGCAGCATCGCCTTGTTCGGCGTTTCTTCGGCCTGAAGGGTGGATATCAGCTCTGCCACCACTACACTTGCGTTTTTAGCGCGCGCCAGCAGCATTGCCAGCATCGCCTCGTCTTTTTTGTCATGTGCAAGGCGCAGCGCCTTGAAATCCTGCCGCGATACATCCGCGCCGTTATCCAAAAGAAGCCCTGCACAGGCGTGATGCGCGAATGTGACCGCATTGATGAGCGCTTCGCCGTCCTTGGCGTTTACATCCACACCACCATGACGGAACAGAAGCTTGAGCATTTCTGCATGCCCGCCCCGTGCCGCCCAGCGCACCGCAAAATTATTGCCGGAGGCGATATCGACGCCCTTTTCCGTCAAGAGCAATTCAGCGCGCCAGAGTTTTCCAACTGTCGCGGCATAATGAAAGTCCTGCTCCAGTTCCGCTTTTTCACGCCCGGGCAACCAGACGCTGCGCCAGAACCGGTCGCCCAGTGATGGTTTATAGGGGTTGTGGCGCGGTGCGGGTTTCATAGCGTGTCCCCCGGCGGTTTGGGCGCGGGTTTTTTGGGGCGCGGCGCCAGACGCACGTCGGGCAAATCCGCGTGAAAAGTTTCAAGCGCCTGAGCGATATCCCGCTGCGCCATCAGCTTGTCATAGGCTTTTTGCGCGGCGCGGCGGTCTTGCGTATCGAGGCTTTGATAAACCTTGTCCGCCTCCGCATAACGGCCGAGCCAGATGCGCTCGTCAAACAAGGCATCGAACTGGCCGAGCGCCGCCATCACGCCCGCCGCTGTCGCGCCGGTGGCGGAGAGTTTCAGGAAATCATCTGCGCCAAAACCCGCCAGCATGTCCTGCCGCAGCAAAAGCGGCACCATGCCCGCCTTCGCCGCCAGATGCAGGCCCGTTTCGTCGTCACCCGCGCGCAAATCCGCCGCGCGCAGGCCATGCGGCGCACGCAGCATCAATTTTTTCTGGCTCAACTTTTGCGTATCGCGCGCGGCGGTATGCAGCGCGGTATAGACGTCAAAGCTGCTTTGTGCGCGCGCCAGACGGAAAGCTTCGTTGTTATGCGCAAAAAGGTCGGCGCCGCTTTCAGCCAGCAGCGGCAGCAAATCGGCTTTGCCCAGCACAACGGCAAGCGTGAGCGGCCTGTCGTTGCGGGTATTGAGGTTCACATCACCAAGGTCCAGCAGATAGGGCACCATCGCCGATGCCTGCGCCGATACAATTGCCGCCTTGATAATAAACGCGTCGTCTTTTTCGCGCGGTGTCATACGGGTGTTTTCGAACCACCGCTCCCCGCCCGTGGCCGTGCCGTCGAAAAGCGGCTGGATAAAATCATGGTTATACCAGAAATCCAGCCACTCAAAGCGCGTGCGCATACGCGCCGCCACACCGTTCGGCGTTTGCGCATCGCGTGCAATCGCCATCAGCATCGGCAGCTGACTGCCCCTTTCCGCGCTGTCCGCTGCGGCGAAGGCAGCATCGTCCTGCCCGCCATGCACCATATCGCCCAGCTGCGCGGCATCAAGGCGGGCATCACGCCCTGCGCCTTGCTGTCCGTTATTTGCGGCAGCGTTGAAATTTTTGCGGTTATCCGTCATTTTTACGGCCCCGGCGCGAAGAAAGAGCCGCCGCCTGTACGCGGCGGGGGTGGCGGGGGCGGCAGGCCTGCATCCGGCACATCCGCTGCATTATCGGCGGGGGTATTGCCGCGCTGTTCTTTTTGCGTGGCGATATGTTTTTCAAGCACGGCGATGGTCGCTGCCTGCCCGTTCTGGCGCGCCCATTTCAGCGCAAGCCCGCCATCGTCCGGCACGCTCATGCCTTTTTGCAGCAAAAATTCCAAAACGCGTACATGGCCAAAGGCTGCCGCGACATCAAGCATCAAACCGTTGCGTGCGTTCATGTCGCTGCCTGCGGCCAGCAAAACCTCGACCGCGTTTTTATGGCCGTTGCGGCATGCCCAGTAGAGAGCGGCGTGGTCGTCCTGCGTCACATCGGCGCCGGACATGGCCAGCAGACGCACGACATGTTCATGCCCCTTGGATGCGGCGATGCGCAGCGGCTCGCCATTGCGTGCATTCACATCGGCCTTGGCGCGGATAAGGTCTTCCATCATACGCATGTTGTTAAGACCTGCGGCGATGCGCACCGCTTTATCGTCTTGCGCGTGCACATCGGCACCGTGGGCAATCAAAAGCCGCATGGCTTCGCGCTGGCCGGAGACGATGGCGGTATGCAGGGCAGAGCTGCCGTCATCATCGGCTTTCGCGCCGTGGCGCATCAGCAATTTCATGATGCCCGTCTGTCCCGCCGCCGCCGCCGCCCGCATGGGGGCAGAGGCCTGACAGCGCGCATTCGCACCCGAAGCCAGAAGAAACGCGGCAGAGGTATCAAGCCCGCGCGTGCAGGCGTAAATCAGCGCCTTTTCGACGCTGCCTGCCTGAATAACCATGCCGGCCTTGCGCAGGCTGTCGCGCGCGCCGTTGAAACTGCGCGTCAGGAAATTCTTTTTCTTTTCCCCGTCATGCGACGGCTCTTTGTCCGACATGATTTTTTCAATAATTGAATGTTGTTTTTTAAACTAAACATTACAGACCCCAGCGTCAATAGAAGGCACTGCGCACAGGTCGCTGTTTACAAAGGTTTTTTGAAGTTTTTCAAGGTTGCGGCGGCGGCCGTGCGCCTTTGCGGCGCTGCGGCAAGCGGAAATCGTTTTCATCGGCCTTTTGCTGCAGTGCGGCTTGCTGCCTGTCCACATCCAGCGTGCGCAAAAGATGTTCGTGATGCACAAGCTGCGCCTGCTGCCAGTCATCAGGTAGCGCCGACCACAGTTCCATATATTCAGCCCGCCGTCCGCGCCAGAGCAGCGGAGAGAAAAGCCATTCCTGCTGACGCCTGTCCGCAAGGGTGTCCAGCGCGCAGTAACCGTGTTTATCTGTAGCAAAAAAATCTCCGGCAACCAGTGCCGCATCTGTTTTATCCAGAAGCACGGCCAGTGCCTCCGCCCTGCCCGCCGCGATGACGCACATGAGCCCGCTGCTATCCGCCCGGCCGGCCGGCGCGCGCAGCGCCGTCAAAAGCGCGTCGGCATCTGCCCGCGTCAGAATTTCGGATGCACGTTTTTCGTCCATCACGCTTTGCGCAGCGATGGACAGGCGTACATCCTGCAAAATCGCACGCTGCGCCTGGCGCGGATTTTGAAACGCCTCGGTTTCGGCCAAATGAAGAGCCTTCGCATGGTCGCGGCGCGCATCCGCCCCTGCGCGAATGGCTGAAACGACCATTTCACCATCCCCTGCGTAAATAGCCTGTTCCAGCACCCTTTGCGCGCCACCCGCCGCCAGCAACGTTTCCACGCTGCGCGGGCCATCGGCATGGGATATTTTGCGCAGCCCTGTAAACAAAACCTGCGTCAGCAAGTCAAGAAGGTCATATTTGTCTTCGGGCTTCATTTCGGTAAAGCGCGGATGACGCGCAATAACCTCTACCATCGCGCCTGCCCCGTCCCGCGCCGTCGCCAAAGAAACCCACGTCAGCAAATCAGGCATATTATCGCCGCGCGCCTCGGCCAAGGCCAGCAGCATGTCGGCGGCGGATTGCACATCCAGCACGCGTGTACCCTCGGCAAGGCTGCGCTTGTCCGACAGCGTATGGCATATTTTTTCAAGCGCAGGTTTGACGTCATCTTCCCGCCGCAGCAAATACGCGGCCATGGCAATATCGCCGCGTGCCGCTGCATGGGCAAGCCCCTCGCTACGCGGGGCGCCTGCGTGCACCAGCATATCCGCCATGGCTTCGCTGCCCGCATCGATAGCCGCGCGTAGCGGCAGGCCGTTTTTAAAGGCGGCATCTGCCCCCGCATCCAGCAATTTTTGTGCAAGCCCTGCATGGCCCGCGCGCACAGCCGCAAACAAGGCGACATTCAGCGCAAGCGGGTCGTTGGCGGATTTTTCAAGAAAATGCGCGACCACGTTATCAAAACCGTTATACGCCGCCAGATACATCGCGGCGTTGATGCGCCCGTGCTGCTGATGCAAAACCAGCGTTTCCAAAAGCCCCTTGCGCAGGGCGGCATGGGGGGATTGTTCATTTTCGGCACGGCGCAAAACCTCTGCCGTTTCCTGACTGTCGGCCTCCGGTGTTGCGCCCGCAGCCGTCAGGCGGCGCACTTCGGCAATATCGCCCTCCAGCGCGGCACGCAGCAAATCTTGCGGCGACGGTGGTTTTTTATCGGGCGCGGTCACGGTTTGCGCCTGCGGGTCAGGCGGAAACTATCCGCTGCGGGTGCAATATCGTCGATTTGCGCGCGGTGCATACCGGCGACCAGCCCCGGAAAATCACAAACGGCGGCGGCGCGGAAATCGGCCGTGGCGGCGTAGATTTTTTCAACCTCTTGCGGGGCGCGGTACCAAAGCGCGGCATCGAAAAGCGACGAGAGTTTCCCCTGCGCCGCCAGCACATCAAACGCGCGTTGCCCGCCACCATCTGGCATCAGAAAATCGTCCGCTTGCAAATTCTGTTTTGTATCTGCCTTCGCCGCCCCCAGCACATCGTCCCAGCGGCCTGACCGCACGGCCAGTTGCAGGCGGGGGAACATTTGCGCCCCCTCGCCCGCCACGTTTTCGCGCAATTCAGTCACGTTTTTAGGCGCCGGGCCGGAGGCTGCGTATAAAACAGCAGCCGCTTCGTTATCCGCGGCCAGAAGTTCGTGATAAACATCAATCGCAATCGCCGATTTTTCGGCTGGCAGCTCGCCGCGGCGGCCGTATTGCGCGGCAATCATGGCGGGATGATAAAGCTGCGCCCCTTTTTCATGCAGGAAATGCATCACCGCAGGCTGGGCAGAGTAAAGCGCGACGAAAAATCCGCTGTCACCCGCGCGCACATCTGCCCCTGCGGCATCGAGCGCCTGCAGCGCATCCAGCCGCCCCTTCGCGGCAGCGGTGCATACGGCGTCATCGACGCTGGCCTCGGGCTTGTGCGCGCGAATGGCGCGCACGATGCCCGGCGCATCAGCCGTATAGTGTATCGCCACACGTTTAATGGTTTCGCCCAGCGTTTCGGCATCCAGCGAAAAGCCGCGTTCGAACAGGGTTTCGAGAATATCGTCCTGCCCCGCGTTGGCGGCGGCGTGAAAAGTTTCCGTGACAAAAGGATGTGCGGCGAGCGGCTTATCCGGCGCGTAGGCCAGCTGGTGGCGCAAGACGTCCCACTGTTTGGCGCGGGCGGCTGTTTTTAAATCAAACCAGTATTTCCAAAGCGCGTCTGGGTTTTGCGGCTGGTTGTCGTTTCCGGCGTCCATCGGGGGGTATCCTGTCAGCCGAAACGTGGGCGCAGCTGGTATTTCGCGCCGAAATCATCGGTGATTTTTTGCAGACGGTACAGGTCGGCCTGCGCGGATACCGTATCCATGTCTATCCATTTTTTACGGTCATCACTGAGACGCGTTTCAAGCGCGGAGACAATATCGACCTCTTTGCGCGCCCAATATTCAGGCGCAAGCAAATGCGCCGCATCACCGCGGTCGATGGCAAGATGCATCGCGCTTTCGCCGCCTTGCGGTTCATTGAACACGTCATCGAGGGCGAGGCTGCCGCCACGTTCAAGCGCGCGCATCACTTCAGGCAGCCTGGGCGCCCGCGCCGCCAGCTGAAGGCCGGTTTCGCCCTGTTCGGTCGCCGGTTGCAGCAAGTCCTGCAGGCGGAAATTGTCGCCAAACAGCGTATCAAACGTGTGGCGGTGTTTGGCCGTATAAGCCGTTTGCCAATCGTCAATCCGTGCACGCCATTTGTCGGCGCTGGCGGTATCGTCTTGTTCTGTGTATTTGTTCGTCAAAAAGCGTTTGGCTTCTTCCTTGAACAAAAACGGGTCTGCTCCGGCGGCCGCGAATTTTTCGACGAGTTCGGGGTATTCCTTGCCCTCCGGCAGTTTGTAAACCGCGAGCAGCATGGTCATCGACAGCGATTTCGGTTCGCATTCCGCACAAACATCGATAAGCCGCGTCATCAGCGACATATATTCCTGTTTTTTGCCGTCGAATATTTCTTCGCGGTCGTTCATGACGCGCATCATGATAATCGCGCCGTGGCCGCGCGTGCCGCCGGGGGATTGCAAATCCAGAAGCGCGGAGAGCGTTTCGTATTTACGCTCCATCCCCGCGTTCAGCATCATATTTGCAATCACGTTTTTATCGGGCGCGGATTTGTCGATGGCAAGCGCCAGCGTGCCGATTTTATCGGCGGGCGCGTTTTTAACCACGCGCTCGACACCTTCGGAAAACTCGATACCCGCATCGGCGCATTTTTGCAAAAGAAGTACGGCCGTATCCGCACGCCCCTGCTCCGCCGCCTTGGCGAGATAGCTGACATAGGCGGTCGGGGTTACATCATCGCCCGCGGCATCCAAAAGACGGCCAACAAGCGGCGCGGCATCGCCTGCCGCTATCACACCGCCGATAAGCTCGAAGCGGAAATTGTCGCTGAGAGGACCGCTGAAGGCGAGCTCTTCCGTGCGCGCCATGTCGCCGTCGAGCACAGCCTGCCGCAGCTCGGCTTCGAGCGCGGATACGGCTGTATTCGGATTTGAAGGCGCTGTGCTCATACGCTTGCGACTGTCTCCGGCGGGCTTGGCCCATTTGATTGATTCTACAAAGAAAAAGCAGGTTTATCGTAAAGACCAAGCCTCTTTATGTCAATCAAACATTGCGCGGGGAAAAGTATATTTAAATCAAATACTTGGGCGGCGCTTCAGTTTGAAGCCGCTGGCGGGAATGGCATCGTCGAGGGTGCATTGCTCTGCCTTGCGCATCACATCGTCACGCGCGGCGGCGTCCATCGCGGCGGCAGGCAAAAGGGCGAAGGCCGCAGCCAATTTATCCACCTGTCCGCGCCAGACTTCGGGCGTGAAGAAGGTTTGCACTTCGCCGCGGCGCGCCAGCACATCCATCACCGTCTCGCCCTGCGGGTTTTGCTGCGCAAGGTCGGCGGCGGTAAATGCCGCACGGTCAATCATGCCCAGCACGCGGTGCTCCGCCGCGTAATGCAGACCACGCATGCCAAGCGCGGGCTGCAGGCTGCGCAGTTTTTCCGGCATCGGCGGGTTGCCGCAATGCGCGTACAAAATATCCAGATGATGCGCGGCGGTTTCTGCCGCTGCCTGCTGGACGCGCTTGATAAGGGCGGTGTCATCGCCTGCGGCTTCGGCCGCCTTGCGCGGGTTTAATCCTGCGCGCACCAGCATCTCCAGAATATCTCCGCCATCATCGGCGGCACGCTGCACGGCAGGCTTGGCCATACAGTCGGCAGGCGCGGCGCCCGCGCCCAAAAGCCACGTTATCATTGGGGTTTTCGCACGCTCCACCGCCATGCGCAGCGCGCCGTCAAGCGCCGCGGAGCCGAGCGCGCCCTGCGCCGCCGCCGTTTCCGTCAGCCAGCAAAGCGCAGGCATATTGCCGCCCAGAAGCGGCACATAGATATACTGCTCCAGCGGGATGCTGACATACGGGAAAATTTTCCGGATGGTGGAGAGCGGTGCGGATTCAAGCGCGGGGCGAAACAAATCTGCATAAACCGAGGCGCCGGCGCGGTGCGCATCAAGAACACCGCAGAGATAATCCCACACCGGCGCATTGCCGCTGGTGATGGCCTGACGTCCGGCGTCTTTGAGGGTTTTGGTGTCGATATGCTGGGCATAGTGTCCCTGCATCCATGCCGCGAGCACAACATCGCCGCGCTGGCAGGCGCCGGTAAAAACGCTGCGCGCTGCGCTGGCACGCGCTTGCTCCGGCCGTTTATGGTCTTGCCAGAGCGCCTCGAAGGCGGCCGCATCACCACGCGCCGCCGCCGCCGACAGCTGCGCGAAGGGCAGGGCGGCAGCATCAAAAGCGGGTTTGTGACTGGCGTTTTGCATCGGGCTGCCTTTGGCCTTGTGCGTGAACTGTTTATAGCGCGCATTAAAGCGTATTTACGGTTTATGTCAACCACAATTAAGCTATACCTTTGACGCATTTAGGATTTAAAAGCGGCACAGGGCAGGGTACAATCAGCCGACAAATTAACCGCCGCGGAGACATATCATGCAAAAATCGGAAATCAGCCGCCTTCAGCAATACCTGCAGGAGAAATTCGGCAACCGGAACCTCCGCCTGTCGCCGCGCAAGGAAGCGGGCGATTCCGTCGAGGTCATGCTGAACGACGAATTCATCGGCGTCATTTACCGCGACGAAGACGAAGGCGATGTGTCATACGATTTCAACATGGCCATCCTTGAAATGGACCTGCCCCCCGCAGCCTGAGGGATGAAGCAGACATGAGCGCGCAGGAAAACGAAAAACGGACGGCAAAGGAAGTCTTTGATGACATTCCTTTTCCGCTGAAGATTGTAGTTATCGTCGGCACGCTTTTCATTTTCTACACCATCTATCACATTATTTTCGTCAGCTTCCAGACACGCGAAGTCGAACTGAGGCCGGCGCTGTTGCGCGTTATCATGAACGCGACATCCAAGGGCGTATTCGACCCGGCGGTTGCCACAGACGGCAAGTTCAGCCTGATGGTCGTTACCAACGCCTATGAGGAAACCAACGGTCTTTTCGGCACCAACGTCGCGCTGGCCGTCAGCTATAAAAACTGCGAGACATGGGCGCCGCTCGGTGTTTTGTTTGAAGGCCGCGCCGATACGCTGATGGGCCCCGACTTTAAAACACCCGTCGGCAACGGCATCTGGCGTGCCGAAACTGCGGGCATCGTCTATGACCCCGCCGATACGGGACGCGAGTGGAAAGCCTATGCCTACCGCTATTTCTGGAGTGGTTCTGCCCCGCTGGCGCGGCTTTACAGCGTGATTACCATGCGCACGGCCAGTAACCCGCTCGAAATGAAAGACTGGTCGCGCGAGGAATGGGTTTTTGCCGCCAAGCCCGGTACGCCGCCCGCGCCCTATAACCGCGTCGGCACGCACCTCAATACCCTGCATACCGATTTGGCCGATGTTTATTTCTACGCGCGGCCAAGCGTTGCGATGGTCGGCGATGTGATGGTGATGTCGCTGTCCGCTTTCGTGCAAGGCAAGGACACGGTGGACCGCGTTATCATGCTCGCCTCGACCGACCACGGGCGCAGCTGGCGCTACCTCGGCACACCCCTGCGCGACAGCGAGCTTGTGGGTATCGACCCGAGCCTGACCCGCCTTGGCGGCGCGTCTATTTTTGTGCAGGAAGACGTGCTTTATATTTCCTTCGCACTTGGCAACGCAGCCAGTGATGCCGCGGGCGCCTACATTTTCGCCTTCGAAGATGCAGGCACGGGCAAGCTGGCGCGTGATGCGGCAACCGGCAAGCTGGTACCGGTATCAGAGGTTAAAACGCTGCGCCAACCTCCATCAAAACTGGGCGGTGGCCACATCACCTATGCGAAAACATGCGGCAAGGGCACGATTTTTTCTGAATCGCTCGACAACAAGCGCTTTGACCTTTTCTTCCTGCCGCGCGCACCTGTGCCGCATAAATAATCTTATACAATAATTGCGTTTTTCGTGTACGGGTACGATAGCGGCTTTGCGCGGTGCGCATCGTTTGTTAGGATGTGCCATCACATTCAAGACAATCCGCGCACGGGGGAAAAAAGCCGATGGCATCGCTGTATTTCAAATTCGCCGCCATGAATTCGGGCAAATCGACGCAGCTTTTGCAGGCGCATTACAATTACTTTGAACGCGGCATGAACCCCATGGCGCTGACCGCAAAAATCGACGACCGTTTCGGCAGTGGCAAAATCACGGCGCGTATCGGTCTTGACCTGCATGCCGAAGTTTTCACACCGGAAACCGACGTCTATGCACTGGTCGCCAAAGCGCACGAAGCGAAAAAAGTCGATGCGCTGCTGATCGACGAAGCGCAGTTTTTGACGCCGGCGCAGGTGATGGAATGTGCGCGCCTTGTCGATGACATGGACATTCCCGTCATGTGCTATGGCCTGAAAACGGATTTCATGGGCAAGCTTTTCCCCGGTTCCGAAGCGCTGCTGCGCTTTGCCGACAACCTTGAAGAAATTAAAACCATCTGCTGGTGCGGCCGCAAGGCAACGCACACGGCGCGCGTCACGTCCAAAGGCGACGTGGTACGCGAAGGCGCACAAATCGCCATTGGCGGTAACGATATGTATGTATCGCTGTGTCGCAAGCATTTCATGCGCGGGGAGCCCGCTGCGCAAAAAGCGTCCGACAAAGACAAAGCCGCCGCGTGAGCCGGAAATGCCCGTCGAGATTGAACGCAAATTCCTGGTGATAAACGACAGCTGGCGCGAAAACGCCGAAGACTGCACGCGTTACGCGCAAGCCTATTTGTCGCGCGAGCCGGAGCGCACCGTGCGCGTGCGCATCGCGGGGGACAAAGCGTTTTTGACTATCAAAGGCCGGGCGCCCGATGACGCGCCGCTGGAGACGCCTGAATTTGAGTATGCCATTCCCAAAGCCGAGGCGGAGGCTCTGCTGAAGCTTTGCCTTCCCGGCGCAATTGATAAAACCAGATACCGCGTGCCGCATGGCGGCAAAGTTTTCGAAGTCGATGTTTTTGGCGGCGAGAACGAGGGACTGACCGTTGCCGAAATCGAGCTGACGCATAGCGGCGAGCACTTCGACAAGCCAGACTGGCTGGGACAAGAAGTCACCGACGACCACCGCTATAAAAACGCCAGTCTTTCCGTGACGCCTTATCGCAGCTGGCCGAAGCCCTGATTTTTTAACATATTGTTCACCTGCGGGCGTTATACTGTGCTCATAAGCTTTGATGGCGCAGGGGCATGGAACAGGTAAATACCGTTATAGAACAATGGCATGAGCGAATCGGCCCCTTGCAGCAGCGGGCGGTTGAAACGCGCGGTGCCTATATGGCCGCCGCCCAAAAGCTGGAAGATTTAAAAACGCCGGTACCCGAAGGCGGCATTGCCGCCCGCGCCGGCGGTTATCTGCGCAAGGCTTTCGGCTATGCGTTCCGCGCGCCGGTTTTGCTCTACAAGCAAGACCTCGCCAAACTCGACATGCAGCGGGAACAATTCACGCTCGACAGTTTTATCACCGAAACCACATCGCGTCTGGCCGCGCAGATAACACCCGCGCTTGAAAAAAACGCACCCGCTGAAGCTGTCAAAATTGCGCAGCTGCAAGAGGCGCTGGATACAGGCCTGCACGCGCGCCGCGCATCGGATACAGCCATCATTTCCTGCGAACAGGCTGCGAACAATATTCAATGGGCGAACAATAAATACTACTTCAACGCCCTGCAGCGCTGCCAGAACAGCGCGCGCAGCTTGAACACCGCCAGCACAGCGATTGCCGCGTTTAATGATACGCTTGAAAAATTCGCCCTGCGCGACGCACGCTTTGATGATGCAGCGGATGTAAAATTCGGCAAGTTCGGCCCCGAGTTTAGCGGAGCGAACAATGCCAAATTCAACGACGCCCGCCATCGTCTGTCTGCGCAGCGCGGTGAAATGTCGGTCTGTATCGATGCGTTAAAGGCAGAGCTTCTGGACAGTCTCAGCCGCGCCGCCGATACGCTTGGCATCAAAACCAAAGCGTTTGACAGCCTGATTACAGCCGCCCACCAGCGCATCAAACCTGTTGCCGCCACCATCGGCGGCGCCGCCGATGGT
>DDBY01000120.1:11907-24596 GCA_002334985.1 Micavibrio sp. UBA2020 | reverse complement strand
TCCGATGCGTGGTGGTCGCGCAATCCGCAGGAATTCCTTGGCAACGACCACAATGCCGAAGATTACGCGCAAGTGTTCGACATCGTCGATGTCTGGTTTGAATCCGGCGCGACGCATGCGTTTGTTCTGGAAGACCGCCCCGAATTGCAATCGCCCGCCGATTTGTATCTCGAAGGNNCAGCGCGCCTGGGGCGTGCCGATCACCGTGTTCGTGAAGAAGGGCACCAACGAGATCCTGGTCGACCCCGAGGTCAACCAGCGCATCTACGACGCCATGTCCAAGGAAGGCGCGGATGCCTGGTTCACCGACACCGACGGCGCCCGCTTCCTCAAAGGCCCGACCAAGCTCGCTCCCAAGGGCTACGATCCGGCGGCCTACGAGAAGGGCAACGACGTCCTCGACGTGTGGTTCGATTCGGGCTCCACGCACTCCTACGTGCTGAACGACCCGCATTTCCCCAGCCTGTGCGGAATCAAGCGCGTCGTCGATGGCGGCAAGGACCGCGTGATGTACCTCGAGGGCTCCGTCCAGCACCGCGGCTGGTTCCACTCCTCGCTTTTGGAGAGCTGCGCCACGCGCGCCCGCGCGCCTTACAAGGCCGTGCTGACACATGGCTTCGTGCTGGACGAAAAGGGCTATAAAATGTCCAAATCGCTCGGCAACGTCGTTGACCCGCAAAAACTCGTCGATGAATACGGCGCAGACATCGTGCGTTTGTGGACGATGCTTTGCGATTATGCGCAGGATATTCGCATCGGCCAGAACACGCTCAAGACCACGGCGGATATCTACCGCCGTATCCGCGGCACGTTCTGCTACCTGCTCGGCTCCCTCGACGGGACGGGGGATGGCGTGAAGGCCGAAGATTTGTCGGGGCTCGATAAATACATCCTGCACCGCCTGTGGGAAATCGACGCCGAAGTGCGCCGTAACATTCAGGAATACAACTTCCAGAACATGGTCACGGTCGTGCATAACTTCTGCGCGCGCGAACTGTCGGCGTTTTACTTCGACATCTGCAAAGACACGCTTTATTGCGAGGCGGTGTCGAGCCAGAAACGACGTGCCGTGGTGTATGTGCTTGACCGCGTGTTCACGCATCTGTGCCATTGGCTCGCCCCCGTGCTGACCTTCACCTGCGAAGAGGCGTGGCTCAGCTACAAAGGCCTCACGCTCGACGATGTGAAAGAAAGCATCCACCTGTCGGTCATGCCGAAGGCGGATGATGCCTGGCGCAACGACGTGCTGGCGGCCGAGTGGGATAAAATCGCCGCCGCCCGCGGCGTTGTCACCGGCGCGCTGGAAGTCAAACGTGCGGAAAAAGCAATGGGCGCATCGCTCGAAGCTGCGCCGCATGTTTATGTGGCCGATGCCGCGCTGCTGGCGCTTTTGCAAAAATCGGGCTTTGCCGATGTGTGCATTACATCCGGCATTGCCCTGCATGCAGGCGCGGCGCCCGAGGGCGCTTTCACCGCGGCGGGCGCCGAAGGTGTGGCTGTCGTATTTGCAAAAGCGGAAGGCGAGAAATGCCTGCGCTGCTGGAAATACACCACCGATACCGGCGCGGTTGCGGCGCATCCGCATTTGTGCAAACGCTGCGGCGAAGCTGTCGAGGCTGACCCGCGCGCGGCGGCGGCCTGACGGTTTTTAGCTTAGGCTTTTTTAGCGGGGGCGCGGCGGACGCGGTGGCGGCACGGGCGCTTCTGCGGGCGCTTGCGGCGTGGGGGCGTCGAAAACCTCTGTATCGAATTTCCGGCTGAACAGCGTATAAACCTCGCCAAAGCTGCGGGCAGCGCCGCCGCG
The DNA here is from genome assembly GCA_002334985.1 of Micavibrio sp. UBA2020. Classification (GTDB taxonomy): domain Bacteria; phylum Pseudomonadota; class Alphaproteobacteria; order Micavibrionales; family UBA2020; genus UBA2020. The sequence continues at coordinate 22,792 of DDBY01000120.1, read as the reverse complement.
TTTGTAAAAGATGTTGCGGTTTGACGCCGCGGCATCCGGAAAGACGCTGGCCGCGGATTTTTTGCTGTTGCTGTTCATGCGCGAAATAAACGATACGGCATTGCCGGAGCCGAGGAAATGCGCAAGGTACTGGTCGGTGCGCGTGATGTCGCGGCTGGGCAGGGCGGCGCTGAGGTTGTCGTAGTTTTCCTTGACGAATTCCGCGCCCATCATGGCCGACAGCCGCGGGTTGGTGCGCAGCGACAGAATGTATTTTTGCACAAACGGGTTTTCGACCGACGCGACGGGGTATCCGTTACGCCCTTCGGTCAGGGTGATGCGCTCTGCAAGGTCGGCAAGGCCGTATTTTTCGCCATGCCCCTTGACCATCAAAAGCCATGTATTGTCGATGAACTGGAACAGGCCGGTGGCGCTGGATGTCGTGGCCTCGATGTCCGATACGAAGCCGCTTTCGGCGCTGACCAGCTCCATCATATAGCCGTAATCGACGCCGACGACCTTGGCCGCATGGCGGATGGCGAAGGCATCGGCGGGCGTCACGGTGCGCCAGCGGTTGGTGTAGCGTTCGGAATCTTCAATCGCCTGTTCGGTCGCCTGACGCAGCAGGCTGGCGGCGGTCTGGCCGGGTTCGTACAGCGGGCGGCTCATGACGTTGAATTCGTGCTGCGCCGCCTGCGTCAGCGGGCCTGAAATACCGTCCGCCCCGCGGATGCCCAGCTCGAAGCCGAGGATAAGCATGTAGTTCTGGCGCTCGCGCACGTCTTCGTTCGCGCTCTGGCGGGCGCGGTCATAGCGAATATTTTGCGGCAGGAATACGGCGTTTTGCATGTATTCCGCGCCCATCAGCGCAGAGACGCGCGGGTTTGAACGGAATGAAATGATATGGCGTAGCACCGCGGGGTCATCGACAGATACCTGCTGCGCGCCGTCGGGCGCGGTGGATACTTTAATCTGGTCGGTGAAAAATCCGAAACCGTGATTGCTGCCGAAGCTTTTCATCAGGTAAAGCCACGTCGGCACGTTGAATTTGAACAGGTTGGTGCGCGAAAGGCCGCTGCGGTCGGCGCCGGTGACGATACCGCCGCTTTCGGTCAGACGCTGCATATACGCGGCGCTGTCAACGCCGGTCTGGCGTGCGGCGAAATGCAGCGTGGCGACGACAGGCAGCGGCATCTTGTATGTCTTGGCGTCGGCGCGGGCACCTTCGGTGATTTCGCGGATAAGGGCAAGCTCTTCGCGGGTGATGCCGCCGGTGTTTTCCGTGTCGCCGCGCAGGGCGCGAAACTCGCGCAGCGTCTGGCGGTTTTGCTTGAAGAAGATATTGCGCTCTTTTTCCTCGTCGCTGCCGATGATTTGTTCAATCGACGGCGCGGGCGGCAGCGGCGGCGGGGTATAGACGATGGGCTGCTTGTCCGGATTTTGGCGGTCGGTTGTTTCTGTCGGGAAGGGCGCGCCGTTGCCCGACGTCTGGCGCGGCTGGTCGGCTTGCGCAAGGCTGGTAAAAGCCAGCACCGCGGCCGCAACGTGAAACGCGCGACGCGCCTTGCCTTTCAATTCCGCCGGAAACTGGGATGTTGTCGTCACGCCTGCCTCGTTACTTATTACATAATAAAAATTACCAGCGGTATGTTAAAGAATGGTTATTTCTGGTATTTTGTTCCGCGATGCACAAAAAAACGTGAAAATGGCGCAAAGCCTTGGTTTTTCCTGCGATATGGCTATATCTCGACGGGCTGCCTGCGAAACGGACTAGCCATAAAACCAAAAAACGACATAAAAAAGCAAACAAAAAAGACAAAAGGATACCCCGAATGACCGTCCATGACCTGAATGCCGCCAAATCCATGCCCGCCGCGCCGTCGATTGACGGGCTGAAGGATGCCCTGCCGGATTACGCCAAGGACATTCGCCTCAACCTCGGCAGCGTGCTGAAGGAAGACCCGAACGCGGGGCTGAAGCTGAATCAGGTCATGGGTATCGCGCTCGCCTCCGCTTACGCGACGCGCCACGGCGGCGTGATTGTGGCGATTGAAGGCGAAGCCGCGGCCGTGCTGTCGGCGGAAGAAAAAAACGCCGCGCAAGCCGCCGCCACCATCATGGCGATGAATAATATTTATTACCGCGCCACTTACATGACGGGCGATGACGAACTTGGCCGCATGCCCGCCGGCCTGCGCATGAACGTCATTGGCAACCCGGGCATCGACAAGGCGACGTTCGAGCTTTACTCGCTCGCCGTATCCGCCATCAATGGCTGCGGCGCTTGTGTGCAATCACATGCCGCGAAGGTGCAGCAGGAAGGCCTCTCCAAGGCGGCTGTGCAGCAAAGCTTCAAAATCGCGGCCGTGCTGTCGGCTGCGGCGCAGGCTTTGTCTATCTAATCGGCTTTGACAGTTTAAAGGCCGCGCGGGGAGGGCTCTTCCTGCGCGGCCTTTGCTTTTTTGGGGCGGCTGTGTAGCATGGCGCATGTCCCTTTTGCAAAAATTCAAAACCGCTGTCCGGCACATGAAACAAAGCATCACCGCGCTTTATTTGGCGCTGCGTGATAGCCGCACGCCGCGCGGGGCGCGCATTATCGGCGCGCTCACGCTCGCCTACGCGCTCAGCCCCATCGACCTGATACCGGATTTTATTCCCGTGCTGGGGCTTTTGGACGATATGGTTTTGGTGCCGGCAGGGCTTTGGCTGACATGGCAAATGGTGCCGTCCGCGCTGCGGGTAGAATATACGGCGCGCGCAGCAGCCTATAGCGGGCGTTTGCCGCAAAGCCGCGCGGCGGCGTTTGTGATTGTTGTCCTGTGGGCGCTGGCGGCGTTTTGGTTTTACCGCGCGTTTGTGTAAATCATGGCGGTGCGCTGCCGGAAAAATAGGCGGCCAGATGGTCGATAAAACTGCGGCTGCGCGCGCTCATGTGGCGTTGATGCGCCCATGCGGCCTGAATGGTCAGTGATGGTTCCTCAAATTCTGCCAGCGCGATTTCAAGTTCGCCCCGCAGTACATGTGGCCCTGCCAGAAACGTGGGCAGTATCGCAAGCCCGCAGCCGCTGAGCGCGGCCTCCAGCAGTAAAAGTCCGTTATTCGCGCTGAAACGCCCCGCAACAGGCTGCAGCCAGCGCCGCCCGCCAATCAAAAACGGCCACGATTTTCCTTCGTTCAGGTTGCTGTAGCTCATGCAGTTATGATGCTCCAGTTCCTGCGGGCGGGTGGGGCGGCCGTGCTTGTCGAAATAGGCGGGACTGCCCACGACAATCCGGCGGCTGTCGGCCAGTTTGCGCGTAATCAGGGTCGGGCTTTCCAGCGTGCCGATGGCGATGGCAAGGTCGAAATCTTCCGTCTGCAAATCGACCAGCCGGTCGTGCAGCGTCAGACGCACCGATACACCCGGATATTTCTCGATATATTGCGCGATAGCGGGGCCGAGGTAGCGTACGCCGAAGCTGACAGGCGCGCTCACGCGTAAATCGCCGACAGGGGTTTCGTTTTGTGCCCGCAGCTGCGATTCGACTTCTTCCAGCTCGTGCAGCAGGCGGCGCGCGTGTTCCAGATACCTGTATCCCGCATCGGTCAGGCGCACCTGCCGCGTCGTGCGGTGAAGCAGGCGCACGCCAAGGTCGTCTTCAAGGTCTTTAACGCGTTTGCTGACAACCGAATTGGCCAAATGCAGGCGTTTGGCGGCGGCGGCGAAGCCGCCGGCCTCGGCCACATGCACAAAAGCGGCGATATTCGATAGTCTGTCCATGTCTGTATATTATTCGATTTATTAGAATAATAAATTAAATATTTGGCCGATTATTCAATTTTAAGAAAATGTTATCTTCAAATCAGACGTTCAAATAGCTAAATCCAACAAGCTGAACAGAGGAGGATACCATGACCGCCACCCCATCCGTTCATTACCGCCCCTCTCAGGCGCGCGGCCTTACGGAAATTGACTGGCTGCATAGCCGCCATAGCTTTTCTTTTGGCGAATACTACGACCCCGCCCACATGGGTTTTGGCCCCCTGCGCGTGATTAACGAAGACATCGTCGCGCCGGGCGCGGGCTTCCCCATGCACGGCCATGCGCACATGGAAATCATCACCTATGTCCTGTCGGGTGCATTGCAGCACCGTGACAGTCTGGGCAACGGCGACGTCATCCGTCCGGGTGACGTGCAGGCCATGAGCGCGGGCAGCGGTATCCACCACAGCGAATTCAATCCGTCCGACAGCGAAGGGGTGCATTTGCTGCAAATCTGGATACTGCCGCAATCGCGCGGTGGCGATGCGCGCTATCAGCAAACGTCGTTCAATCCCGAAGGATTCCACAATCACTGGCAAACGCTGGTGACGGCGGACGGGGCGGACGGCACGCTGGATATCCGTCAGGATGCGGTGATGAAAGCCGTACGTCTGGATGCCGGCGCGGCCGTGTCTTTTGATGCGCTGGCCGGCCGCAAATACTGGCTGCAGGCCGCACGCGGCCATGCCACACTGGCGGGCGCGGGCGTTGATGTTGTCCTGCGCGCGGGCGACGGCATCGGGCTTGAAAATACCGCCGGCAGCATCACATTGCATGCCGGTGAAGACGCCGAAGTTCTGCTGTTCGATTTGCCGCTTTAATTCACACCTGTTAAACGAAAAGGAATAAAAATGTCCGCACCTGTTAAAATCGCCGCCTTCTCCGGCTCCTCCCGTGCAGGCTCGCTCAATGCGCGCTTGCTGGAACAAGCTGCCGCTGCCGCCCGTGCGGCGGGGGCGGAAGTCACCGTTGTTGATTTGCGTGCGCTGGATATGCCGATTTACGATGGCGACCTCGAAGCGGCATCCGGTCTTCCGGCGGGCGCTTTGGCTTTCAAAAAAATTCTGCGTGAAAGCGACGGTTTTCTGGTGGCCTCGCCCGAGCATAACAGCAGCTATTCCGCGCTTTTGAAAAACGCCATCGACTGGGCATCGCGCGCGAACAAGGATGAACCGCAGGCATCGGTATTCGCAGGCAAATATGCGGCCATTCTGGCGGCATCGCCGGGGGCGCTCGGCGGTTTGCGCGGGCTTTTCGCGCTGCGCGAGCTTTTGCAAAACCTCGGCATTACCGTGCAGGCGCAGATGCAGGGCGTCGGGCAGGCCATGACGGCTTTTAATGATGACGGCACGCTGAAGGATGAAAAAACCGCGGCGGGTGTTGCCGCCGTTGCCGGCACGCTCGTCTCCACGCTCAAAAAATTGAAGGCGTAAGGAGAGCGCGTCCCCAACCATGAGCCCCCACCGCAAGACTTTGCTGGAAGGCGATGTGCAGCCGCACCTGCGGCGGCTCGCCTTTCCGCTTGCGCTCGGGATGCTGGCGCTCAACAGCTTCAGCCTGATTGATACATGGTTTATTTCCCAGCTGGGCACGCGTTATCTGGCGGCGCTTGGTTTTTGTATTCCTATCGTCATGCTTTATATGGGCGTAATTTTCGGGCTCAACGTCGGTACCTCTGCCGCGCTTGCGCGTGTGTACGGGGAGGGGGATATCGAAAAATTCCGCCGCATGGCGACTGATGCGCTGACGCTGGGCGCCGTCGTGATTACGGCGGCCGCGGTGGCGGGCTTTGCACTGATTATTCCCATTTTCCGTCTGCTGGGCGCGGGCGATGCGCTGATGCCGCTGATTTGGAAATACATGGCTATCTGGTATTGCGGCTTGCCGTTTCTGGGCATGATGATGATTGGCAATGCCTGCGTGCGCGCGACAGGCGATACGCGTTTCCCCTCCGCCATGATGATTTCGATGTCGGTGATGAACGCGATTATCGACCCGTTTTTCATTTTCGGTTGGGGGCCTTTCCCGCAAATGGGGCTGGCAGGCGCGGCGGTAACGATGGTGACCTCCGCCTATGTTATGGCGGTCATTTCGATGTGGTTCCTGATATTCCGCAAACAAATATTGGTCGGCCCTATCTGGCACAAAGACATCACGGCGTCATGGAAACGCATCATGCACGTCGCCCTCCCCAGCATGATAAGCAACCAGATATCCCCCATTTCCGCCGCTATCATCACGGGTATGGCCGCGGGCTTTGGCAAAGAAGCAGTTGCCGCGCTTGGCGTTGCCACGCGGATTGAAAGCATCTCGACGCTGGTTTTTTACTCCATCGGTGCAGGTCTGTCGATTTTTGCAGGCCAGAATTTCGGCGCGGGCAACTATGGCCGCATTTACGAAGCCGTGCGCGCGGGTGTGAAATACGCGCTGTGCTGGGGCGTGTTTATATCGGGCGTGCTGTGGATTTTTGCTTATCAGATACCCGAATTTTTCGACAAAAACGAAAACGTCATCGGCTATACCGCCAAATACCTGCACTGGGTGCCTGTGACCTATATCGCGCTTGGCGTCATGATTGTTTATAACGCCATGCTGAACGCCATCGGCCGTCCGTTCCGCGCGACCACGCTTATCTTGCTCAAGGCGATAGTTTTTTATGTGCCGCTGGCATGGTATTTCCAGCAGCACATGGGCTTTGCGGGCATCTTGCTGGCGCTGGTCATCACCAATCTGGCCGTCGGCGTGCTGGCCGTGGTCTGGAACCGCCGCGCGCTCGGCTAGGCGCCTGATACCGCTTGACAGGGGGAGGGGGCGTCGATTTATGATTCCGCCTGTGTCCTCCTTTTTGCAGGTGCATCATGCCCATCGCGGCCCAGACTATTCTTCTGCTCCTCGCTTCCAACATTTTCATGACTTTTGCCTGGTACGGGCATCTCAAACACAAAAGCACAGCGCTGTGGCTGGTTATTCTTATCAGCTGGGGCATCGCGTTTTTTGAATATTGCCTGCAAGTGCCAGCCAACCGTATAGGCCATAGCGTATTCAATGCCGCGCAGCTGAAAACTATGCAGGAAATCATCACGCTGGTGGTTTTTGCGGGGTTTTCGGTCTGGTATCTGAACGAGCCTTTGCGCTGGAACCACGCTATCGGCTTCGTGTTTCTTGTGCTGGCAGCGTTTTTTATTTTTAAAAAATGGTGATGCAGCTTTTATAAAGACTGCGCGCGGGCGGCTTTACAAAAAGCGCCGTGCGGCGGCGTGGCCGAGGCCGATGGCGACGCTGGCCATGCGCTCGTCTTCGGATATTTGCGCGGCGGGAAAATGCGCCCGTACGGCTTCCTGCAACAGCGGCGTTTCTGTGGGGCCGCCCGTCAGGATAACAATGTCGATATCCCCCGCGCCGATTTGCGCATCGGCAAGGCAGGCGCTCATGCAATTCAGAATATCATCCATATCCGCCCCAATCGCGCGGTTGAAATCGCCGCGGCTGACGGGGGCGCAAAGCCCGCGTTCGATAAAATCCAGCGGGGCTTCCGTTTGTGCCGCAGCGGTCAGGGCGATTTTGGTGTCTTCGACCGTGCCCAGAAGCTTGTGGCCGGTTTCATGCTCCAGAATAGCGGCGAAACGCGCGAGTTTTTCGGGCGCGTGGGATGCTTTCAGAATGTCCGCAATCTCCCGCCGCATATGCGGGGTATAGAGAAAATTTATTTTCGACCACTCCGACATGTCGTGAAAGGGTGCCAGCGGTACGGCAAGGTTTTTGTCGCCATAGCTGCCGCGGTAGCCCAGAAGCGGCATAAAGGCGGCAAGACTGAGCTGCTTGTCGAAATCATTGCCGCCCGTGCGGATGCCGTGGCTGGCGAGGATATCTTCGCGGCGCTCTTTCTTGCGGCTGTAATCTGCACAGATTTTAATCACGGTAAAATCCGACGTGCCGCCCCCGATGTCGATAACAAGGGCGAGTTTTTCTTCCTCCACGCGCCGTTCATGCGCGAAGGCGGCGGCGATGGGCTCGAATTCAAACGTGCACTCTTTAAATCCGCAACCTTTGGCAATCGCGGCCAGTTGGCGCTCTGCCGCACTGTCGCCTGCGCTGTCGCCATCGACGAAATGGACGGGGCGGCCAATAACCACGGCATCCAGCGTGCTGCCCGCGGCTGTTTCGGCCTTGGATTTCAGATGCTGCATAAAATCGCCGATGATGCGGTCAAACCCGCGCGGCTTGCCGTTGACCACAGTGTTTTGGGTCATAAGTGATGTACCCAGAAGGCGTTTGAGGCTGCGCATAAAGCGGCCTTCTTCGCCTTCGAAAAACAGCTTTTGCGCCTGCCGCCCGACAAGGGGCGGAGTGTTTGCGGCGGCTGTGGCGGGGTAGAATAACGCCGTCGGCAGTGTGCCGTGGTTATCTTCGCACGCGGCCAGCGTCACACCGCCCGCAGATACGGGCAGCGACACCGCCGAATTCGACGTGCCGAAATCCATCCCGCAGGCGCGCATGCTAAAATCCTCCGTCTGTTTCTATCAGGCGGATTTTTTCAGCTTGTTGCGGTGGCTGATAAGGAAGGCGAAGCTGAGAATTTTATAAGCCAGCTTGGCCGCAAGGAAATCGCAGCCATGCATATTCGGCTTGGGCGCCAGCTCGTTCACGTCCGCACCGACGATGTGGCCGACCTTGGCGACTTCGCGCAGGATGGTCATCGCTTCGTCCCAGAACAGCCCGCCCGGCTCCGGCGTGCCGGTGGCGGGGATAAGGCTTGAATCAAAACCGTCGATGTCAAAGGTGACGTAAACCGGCTTGCCTTTGAAGTGTTTCACGATTTCTTTCATGTCCCACTGCGCTTTTTCGCGCGCCCAGTAGATTTTGACGCGCTTGCCGTTTTTCTCGAGGAAGGGGATTTCTTCCTGCGAGATATTGCGGATGCCGAAAGACACCAGCTTGACATTCGGGTTATCCAGAACGCGGCGCATCGCGGCGGCGTGGGAATAATGTTCGCCATCATACCCGTCGCGCAGGTCGGCGTGGGCGTCGATTTGCAAAACGACGAGGTCTTTGTAGCGTTTGGCGAAGGGGCGGATAGAGCCTGCCGTCAGCGCGTGTTCGCCGCCGAAAACGAAGGGGAATTTGCCGGCCTTCAGCGTATCTTCGACCATGCCCTCGAGCTGCGCGAGCGCCTTGACCTGACCTTTTGCAATGCGCGGCGGGTTCATGGTGACAACGCCATAGCGGCGGAAGGGTTCGCACCAGAATTCATCGTCGAACAGCTCCACCTGATGGCTGGCGTCAATCATGGCCTGCGGGCCCTTGGCCGTGCCGCCGCCGTAGGAGACGGAGCTTTCAAGGCCGAAGGGGATAATGACAGCCTTTGCGTCTTTGGGCGCGGCGGCATCTTTTTTCTGAAGACCCAGGAAGCCCTTGGCGGAGGAGAGGAATTGCATGTTCGTATCCTTTGCGTGTGATTTAAATCTGCTGTGCGGCGGTGCCGGGCGCGTATTCAGCCAGCCAGACGGTGCGCCCGCCGCAATGCGGGTTTGCAATGTCGCACAGCATAATCATAAAGCCGTGTTTTGCAAGCAGACTTCTATATTCCGCGACATCCAGACTGGCGTGGTGGAAGTCATGCCCGTCCATCTGGCCATAAGCCGTACCGGCTTCTGTACCGGTATTGAACAAAAGCCGCCCGTGCGGCTTTAGATGTGCGGCGAAAACGCCGAACATGCCGCGCTGGTCGTCGGCGGTGAGGTGAAAAAAACTGTCCCATGCCAAAACGGCGTCAAATTGGCGGTTAAGGGCAATGCTGCGCATATCGGCATGCAGCCATTCCTGCGCCGGAAAACGTGCGCGGCTTTTATCCAGAAGCGCCGAAGAAAGGTCAACGCCCGCGACGCGCCAGCCTTTTTGGATGAACCATGCGGCGACCGGCTCGCCCGCGCCGCAGCCGAGGTCAAGCAGCGTTCCGTTCTCGCCGTCTGTGACGCTGGCCGCTTCGTCCGCGTGCGCCAGATAACCCTCCTCGCGCAGGTCGCGGCCGCGATGGGCGTCGAACCAGTCGGCAATCCGGTCGTAAAGCGGGGCGGTTTCGGTCGTTTTTGTCATCTGCGGATTCCTAAAGAAAAAGGGCGGCGCCTTGCGGTCGCCGCCCCTTGTTCGTTTTCAGGCTTATTTCTTCTTGCCGAAGAGTTTCGCCCAGTTTTTGGCTTTACGCTTTTTCCAGTGGCCGCGGTGATACGCGTCAGAGGCCAGCAGCGGCAGGACGGAGCCTGCTTCGGCGAAGACCATCTGTTCGAGCGCAACGTCAACCTTGCCCCAGCTGCATGCTTCTTTGAGCGTGGAGGAAGAGCAGGCGCCGTCGCGGACGTCGGCAACGGTCAGCTGGATGGCGTATTTGTGCATCTCGACGTCTTTGCCGAGGATTTCTGCGCAAACGACGGTATCCTGCGTGAAGTTCTTCGGCACGCCGCCGCCAACCATCAGAAGACCCGTGGCGCCAGCCGCGATTTTGATGTCCGTCAGTTCGCGGAAATCCGCAACGCTATCGATAGACATGTAATTGCCCGGGTTTTTCACCTGATGCAGCACAAGGCCGAAACCGGCGGAGCTGTCGGTGAAGGCGGGGCAGAAAATCGGCACCCCGTGTTCATAGCAGGTCTGCACGAGCGAGTTTTTCTTCTTCGCGTGTTTGCTCAGATACTTGCCCATCTCCCAGATGAATTCGCGCGAAGAATAGGGGCGGCGCTCCAGCGTTTGGGCGATTTCGAAAATCGTGTGGTCAACCGCTTGCAGGCTTTCTTCGTCGATGTAGGTGTCATAGATGCGGTCGATGTAGAGGTCGCGCAGTTCGCGGTCATCCACCGATTCAGGCGCCTGATAGTGTTTGAAGCCGAGGGCTTCAAAAAAGTCCATATCGACGATCGAGGCACCGGTGGAGACAATCACGTCCACCATGTTGTTTTTGACGAGGTCAACGTACAGGTCCATGCAGCCGCCGGCGGAGGTAGAGCCCGCGATGGTCAGGATGCTGGTCGATTCCTTGTCTTTCAGCATGGTGTTGAAAATTTCGCACGCGCGGCCAAGGTCGCGGGACGTGAAGGACATGTCGCTCATCTG
>DDBY01000120.1:11331-11573 GCA_002334985.1 Micavibrio sp. UBA2020 | reverse complement strand
GCCTTGCGGTTGCTTTTCGGGTGCGGCTTCACGGCCTTCAGCGCCGGTTTGGCGGCTTTGGGCGCGGAGGCCTTTTGAGCGGGCTTCATCTTGACCGTTTTCAGGTTTTTCATCGTAGGTCTCTCTTTCCGGAGAAAAAATCTGCGGCGTGGCGCGCGGCCTTACGCGAGGCAGAGTTCTTGGGAATCCGTCGTTTCGGTGGTGCTGTCATACATCGAAATCATCGGCGGCGTCGCGACGGA
>DDBY01000120.1:3052-10985 GCA_002334985.1 Micavibrio sp. UBA2020 | reverse complement strand
TGTCGGGCAGATAGAAGGGGCCGGGCATGTAATCGATGCTGTCGCACGTCGGTCCGTAGAAACGGAACGGCTTCAGCGCCGATTTTCTGCCGCTTTTGCCGGCGGGCGTGTTGCCCGCGGCTTGTGCCGCATCCGGCGTCGGACGGATAAGACGAACCGGATAGCGGAAACCCATGTGGCCTGCGTCGAACAGGCTGCCATAAGTGCCGTCATTGATATAAAGCACATCGCCCTTGCGCAGCTCTACCTTGACGATAACGGAGGTGCTTTCGGCGACCAGCGCACGGCCGGGCTCGCACCAGAATTCATAACGGTTGGGATGCGGCAGCGCATCCAGCCCGCGTTCAATCGCCGCCTTATACTCCGCAAGCGGCGGGGGTGTCATATCGGGATAGGCGGACGGGAAGCCGCCGCCGATGTCGATGATGTCAACAGCCGTGCGCGGCATCTGGCGCATGATGTCGCCGCAAAGGCCGAGGGCGGTGACGTAAGCTTCGGGGTTCATGGTCTGGGAGCCCACATGGAAGCAGATGCCAAGGCGTGCCGATACCTTGCGCGCGGCGCGCAAAAGTGCGATGGCCTGCGCGGGCAGGCAGCCGAATTTGTCGCTGAGCGGCATTTCGGCATTCACGTTGGGCACAGCAAGGCGCAGCAAAAGGCCAAGGTCTTTGCTGTTGCCGGTGGTGGCCACGATTTTGTCAAGCTCCGCCAGGCTGTCGAACGAAAAGTCGCGCACGCCGTAATCAAAATAGGCGTGTTCGATGGCATGGCGGCTTTTGACCGGATGCATAAAGGCGATATGGGCGCCGGGGCAAAGCGTGTTTACCTGCTGGATTTCCGGCAGCGATGCGGCGTCGAAATGACGGACACCGGCCTCAAACAGGCCGGTCAGCACAAAAGGGTCGGGGTTCGCTTTGACAGCGTAAAGGGTTTTGCCGGGAAAATTTTGCAAAAACCACTGCGCCGCGCTTTTCAGCGCCGCGGGGCGAAAGCAGGTTACTGGAACTTCGGGGCGCGAACGTCGCACCACCTCTTCCGGACCGTCGTAATCTTCCATTGCATAGAAACCCTGTTCACGTTGTTCTTGCTTAGAGGGCATCCGGCTCGTCGGGTGCCGGCGACAAGGTTTGGCGCGCCGGTCGAATCGCGTTTGCGCGACCCTCATAATTTCAGGTTATATGCAGATTCGATTTTTTGTAAAGATTTTTCCCCCTGCGCGGCGGCTGGGGGGCACGCAGGGGGACATTCATCCGCCAGCGTTGCGCATCTGCATCACTTGCGGTGCTACTTGGGCGGGGGCGGCGTGGCCGCACCTTGCGCCGCAGCAGACGGGCGCAGCGTGACGCCGTGGCGGCTGTTGGCGGCGGTGAAGTCGTAGGCGTCGGTGGCCATCAAGACCAGCTCGATGCGCAGGCGTGACAGCTGCTCGTGCTTCACCTCGGCGTTCTGCCCGGCCTCGATGCCGCGCTGCAGGCCCTGTTTGAGCCGCCCGTAGGCATAGACAAGGCTCTCGACGGTAATCTCCCCGTGCTGGCGCAGGGCTTCGCGCTCCAGCGTCTGGCGGGCGTCCCATGTGCCGATGCCTTTTCTGATACGCGCGCCCTTTTGCGCGGCGTCGGCGGGGGCGGGCGTCCAGCCGCCGCGGTCAATCATGGCCGAAACCTCGCCCATACGCTGGTTGTAATAGGCCTGAAGGGGGCTGGCGTCCGCCGGGCGCGCACCGCTGCCCAGCGTATTGTCCAAAAGGTTGCCGAGCGCGGCCTGTAGCCGCGGCTGGGTCAGGCCGTTGCCGTCGGTCAGCTTGAAATAAAGCTGCCGCGCCGCATCGTCGCCCGTCTTGCGAAATGTATCGAGCCCGACGGCATGGATATGTTTTTCAAGCGCCTGCAGCACGGCGACGGTATTGTGCTCGGTATCCATCTCCGTCGGCCCTGCGCGCCAGGCGATGATGTGGCGCAAAATGGCGGGCGAGGCGCCCGCGCGTATCATGTCGCCCGCGGCGGCGACGTCGGCGAGGCCTTCTTGCAGGTTAATGGATGCCAGCGCGCGCTGGGCGGGCAGGCTGGCCTGCACGTCCCGCAGGTTGCGGCTTTCGTTCAGCGCTTTTTTCTCGTCATCCGTCGCGCCGTAAATGCCGTCGAGGCAGTGCCAGCCTTCATGCAGGTTCAGGTAATCTTCCATCTGCCGCGCACTCAGCCCGGGAATGGCATAGGGCTTGTCATGCTCCGGCGCGGGGATGATGACGCAGGTTGCAGGCTCGGCGTCCGGCTTTTGCATGGACGCCATGGGCGCCTGGGTAAAGGTGCCCGTGCCGCCCGCCGTGACCATGGTGTCTTTGAGCAGCGGGGTGATGAAGGCCAGACGGTCGTCATGCACCTGCCCGTGCCGCGCGGCGACGCGGGTGCGTATCATTTCCCCAAGGTCGCCGTCCAGAATGACGTTCAGGTCAATCTCGGCGGGGTTGAGGACGACCACGCTATTGTGGCGTTTGTTGTCGCTGCCGGAAGATTTGAGGTATCCGTTGAGGCGCTCTTCCAGCTGCGTCAGGCGCGCGCCGTATCCGGCGGGGTCGGTTGCGCGCAGAAGGTCGGTGAATTTGCTGCGGGCGCTATCCTGCAGGGCGGCCTGCACGGCATAGGCGTCGATGGGCATGAAACCGTCGTTGTCTTTGGCCTCCGCCGTTTGCGCGCTGGCGCTGGCACCTGCCGCGAGTGCAAAAGCGGCAAAGCCATGCGCAAAGGCTTTGTTAAAAGCCTTCAGGAGTGTTTTTTGCGTCTGCGCTGCGGGGGTGGACAAATCCGGCCTGCCGTTTGATTCCGTTGTGATAACCAGCACATTATAGCCGGAAACGGTGCAAAACAGGTTAAAATTTCAGGCACAACGGTGCGGGCTCAGCGGCGGGGCAGTTTATAGCCGGTTTTGGGGCAGCCGCAGCCGTCGTTTGCTTCTTGCGGCGCCGTGTTCTGAAGATTCAGGTTATTGCCGCCGGCATCGGGCGTGCCAGCTGTGCGCTGCCGTCCTGCGGGGGCGGCGGATGTTGCGGGTGGCGTGCTTTCCGCTTTGGGCAGGCCAATGCCCGCCGCCCGGCCGCGTGCCAGCAGGTCTTTTTCGGCGACTTCGATATCCACGCCGTATTTTTGGTTGGCGCTAACGTAATCGACGCCCTGCACATAAAGGACGAACAGGCTTTTGACCAAGGCCATTTTTTCGCGGGCGAGGCGCGCTTCGCCGTCTTCGCCGAACAGCTGGCCGTGCAGTTCGTTCTGTATCTTGCCATAGCTGCGGATAAGTGTTTCCGGCGTGATTTTCCCGCCGTCTGCAATCGCGCCTTGCTCAAGGCGGTCAATCGGTTTCCAATCCATCAGCGCTTTGCGCAGGGCTGTATCCGGCGGCGTCAGTACGGCAACGATATCGCGCATGACCTGCTGCGGCACGGCGGGCTTCAGCACTTCGTCGGCATAGGCAATACCGGCGGCAGCGTCCGAGCCTGCCGGCGCGGCTGTGCGCTGCGTTTCGCGGACGGTTACGTCGGCTTTCAGGTATTCAGCCATGGCCAGCAGTTTTGCGGGCGAGAGCGCTGTCGCGTCGTTTATTTCAAAATAAAGCTCGCGCACGGCGGCGGGTGCCATCTCGCGGAAGGCGTCGATACCCATGCTGTCGATGCGCTGCTTGAGCAGGTTCAGGCCGGGCACGGAATAATGCAGGTAATCATGTCCGGCTTCGTTCTGGCGCCAGTCGATGGCGTGGCCGATGATGGCGGGCGGATGGCCGTGGCGTATCATATCGCCCAATGCGGCGATGTCGGCCAGCGCTTCTTTATGATGGATGACGCTCGCGGCGGTGCGCACATCGACGTTTTCAATCAGGCTTTTCAGGCTGCGCGGGCTGTTTTTTTCCAAAGAGGCGAGCTGCGCCCCGGTCATGCGGTAGCGGCTGTCAAGGCAATGCCAGCCTTCGTGCGTGTTGGTAAATTCGACTTTCTGCGCCATGCTCAGGCCGGGCACGTCAAACGGCAGCGCATGGTCGGACGAGGGCACGATAAGACAGGGGCGCGCCGCAGGCTCCGACATATTCGGATAGGCGGAGGGGTTCTGCGTAAACGTTGGCGCGCCGGCTTCGGAATTGAAATCCCGCACGGCATTGCCCGCCGCGCTTTCGACGGTCGATTCAGGCAGCGCACGGCCGTGCTTTGCGACTTCCTGCGCGATGGCCTCTTTAACAGACACGCCCAGCGACAGCGCAACGTCGATTTTGGACGGGTCGAGGACCACAATCGTATTGTGCATCGCCGTGTCGGCGCGGTTTAGATAGGTGTTGAGGCTGTCTTGCAGTGTTTGCAGCTTGCCGGAATAGGCGGTCTGCGCATCGTCTGCCAGCTCCGGGTAGCGGCTCTGGGCATCATCCAGAAGGATAGCGCGGATTTGTTTGCGGCGCTGCGTTTCTTCGGGCGCAACGGGGCGGCGCGGCCCTACTTCGGTTGTGTCCATTTGCGCGGTCACGGTGTCTTGCGGCACTGTCGGGGCGGCCTGCGCGGGGGTCTGGCCGTTCAAGCCGGTAGCACAGCCGCTGATAAGCGCGGCGCCCAGAAGCAGGGTCGAAAAACGCCGGCGCGCCGCTTTCGCAAAGGAAGCGGAGAGCGAAGGGCGGGAATTTTCGTCCCGCTGCTTTTTGTTATCTGGCGTCATGGAATCCGGTCTTGTAATAAACGAATCTTTTTAAGCGTACGATTTGAAACATCCTATCATTTTTTGTCATAAAGGCGAAAGAGTTTTCTGCCTGTGAACGGATGTTTCGGATATGGCTATTTTACTTAAAAAAGGACTTGAAAAATAAATATTTATCAATAAGATGCGCGCACGTTTCGCCGACGGGGCGGGCGAAAAGGGATAAAAACGCAGCATCTATTTATAAAGGCACAAGAATCTCCATGACATCGAAGCTTAGAAACATTGCCATCATCGCCCACGTTGACCATGGCAAAACCACGCTGGTTGACCAGCTCCTGCGTCAGGCAGGCCAGTTCCGCGACAACCAGCATGTGGCCGAGCGCGTCATGGACAGCAACGACCTCGAGCGCGAGCGCGGCATTACCATTCTGGCAAAAGTAACGTCTGTCATGTGGGAAGATACCCGCATCAACATCGTGGATACCCCCGGCCACGCTGACTTCGGCGGCGAGGTCGAGCGTATTCTCAGCATGGTTGACGGCGTTGTGGTTCTGGTCGATGCGGCCGAAGGCCCGCTGCCGCAAACCAAATTCGTATCCGGCAAGGCGCTGCAACTCGGGCTCAAGCCGATTGTTGTCATCAACAAGGTTGACCGCCCCGATGCACGCCCCGACGAAGTACACGAAGCGGTTTTCGACCTCTTCGCCGCATTGGAAGCCACCGACGAACAGTTGGACTTCCCCGTCCTCTACGCCTCCGGCCGCGACGGCTGGGCTGCGACGTCCATGGACGCCGAGCGCAAGGACATGAAACCCCTGTTCGACCTGATTTGCGATTTCGTGCCCGCGCCGAAAGTGGACGCGACCGCGCCTTTCTCCATGCTTGTCACGCTGATTGAAAACAACCCCTACCTCGGCCGCCTTGTTACGGGCCGTATCATGTCGGGCAGCGCCAAGACCAACCAGAACGTCAAAGGCCTCGACCTCGAAGGCAATCTGGTTGAAAACGCGCGCGTGACCAAAATCCTCGCTTTCCGCGGTATCGAGCGCGTGCCGCTTGACGAAGCCTCCGCCGGTGACATCGTATCCGTCGCGGGCATGACCGAAACCACGGTGGCCAATACCGTTTGCGACCCGTCCGTCATGGTCGCCCTGCCGGCGCAGCCGATTGACCCGCCGACGATTTCCATGTCCTTCTCCGTGAACGACGGCCCGTTTGCGGGCAAGGAAGGCACGAAAGTCACGTCGCGCATGATACGCGACCGCCTGTTCAAAGAAGCCGAAACCAACGTCGCGATGAAAGTGAAAGACGGCATGACGTCCGAGACTTTCGAAGTCTTCGGCCGCGGTGAACTTCAGATGTCTGTTCTCATCGAAACCATGCGCCGCGAAGGCTTCGAGCTGATGATTGGCCGCCCGCGCGTTCTCTACAAAACCGAAGAAGCCACGGGCGAGCGTCTGGAGCCGATTGAAGAAGTCGTCATCGACGTCGATCAGGAATATTCGGGCACCGTGGTGCAGAAAATGGCACTGCGCAAGGGCGAGATGATGTCCATGCAGCCCTCCGGCGCGGGTAAGGTCAAAATGACTTTCATCGCCCCGACGCGCGGCCTTATCGGTTATCACGGCGAATTCCTGACCGATACCCGCGGCACCGGTATCATCAACCGCCTGTTCCACGGCTACGCGCCGTTCAAGGGCAACATCGACGGCCGCCGCACGGGCGTTCTGATTGCCATGAGCACCGGTCAGGCCACTGCCTATGACCTTTGGAACCTCGAAGAGCGCGGCGTTATCATGGTTCTGCCCGGCACCGACGTGTACGAAGGCATGATTGTCGGCGAACACAACCGCGACAACGACCTGCCCGTGAACGTGCTGAAGGGTAAAAAACTCACCAACGTCCGCGCCTCCGGCTCCGACGAGATGGTGAAGCTCATCCCGCCGCGTATCCTGACGCTGGAACAGGCGATTACCTACATCGCCGACGACGAGCTGGTGGAAGTCACGCCGAAATCCATCCGCCTGCGCAAACGCATCCTCGACCCCAACGAGCGCAAACGCGCCGAAAAAATGGCCGAGGCAGGCTGATAAAGCCGCGAACAACAAAAAAGCCGGAGAGATATCTCCGGCTTTTTTGTTGCGCAGCCGCCCGCGCTTTAAGACAGGGTGATGTCGGTGTGCAACAGGTCGGGCGTGTTTTCGAATACGGCAACCAGCACGGCCTTGCCGCGTCCGCTGCCGTCGGCGTCATAAAACAGCTCGCCGGATGTGTTGTTATAAACAAAACGCTGCGTGGCCGTTTCGGCAAGTCCGCTGTCGCTGGAAACAAAGTTTTCCGCGAGAAGCGTGCCGAGCGGAGCGCCTTTCCATTTGAATGCGGCGGTATTGATGTCGAGGGTATCTTCACCGGATACGAAATCTTCAACCGTCTTGACGTTCGATTTCGCATTCGGCGCGGCGCCGAAGCGGAAGGTATCATTGCCATTCCCGCCGATATAGCGGTCGTTGCCGCCAAGGCCGTCAAGAATATCGTCGCCATCAAGGCCGGAGAGGGTATTGATACCCTTGTTGCCCGTCAGCAGGTTGTCCCCGTCGTTGCCGGTGCCGTCGATATTGGCCTTACCGGCCAAGACCAGCTCTTCGATGTAATCGGACAGGGCATAGGATACGGACGAAAATACTTTGTCGTATCCCTCGCCGTCCAGCTCTGACGCGGTATCAAGTACGTCGTCGATATAATAAATATCGCCGCCATCGCCGCCCGCCATGGTATCGCCGCCTTTGCCGCCGTCCAGCGTATCGTTGCCGGAGCCGCCATAAAGCGCGTTTGCCTTCGCATTGCCCGTTAAAATCGCATCGCCCGCGCCGATGAAGCCGAGGTCTTCGATGTCGGCCAGCTTGGCGATGCTGAATTTATTCACGGTGGTGTCAATACGGTCGTGGCCTTCGTCCGCTTTTTCGGTGATTTTGTCTTTGGCTTCGCGCACGATGTAAACGTCGTCGCCCAGGCCGCCGATAAGTGTATCGGTGCCGCCGCCGCCATCCAGCGTATTATTGCCGCTGTTGCCGGTGATGATGTTTTTCAGCGCATTTCCTGTGCCGTCAATATCATCCGCGCCGGTCAGGGTCAGCAGCTCCACCTCGGCCGGAAGCGTATAGGTGACGGACGTGCGCACTTCGTCTTTCTTGCCGCCGCTGACGGCCTCGGTGATGACCGAAAGGCTGTCCGATATAATATAAACGTCATCGCCCTTGCCGCCGATG
>DDBY01000120.1:0-2770 GCA_002334985.1 Micavibrio sp. UBA2020 | reverse complement strand
CCTTGCCGCCGATGAGCGTATCCGTGCCGCCGCCGCCGTCGAGCGTGTTTTTGCCGTCGTTGCCTGTGATGGTGTTGTCATTGGCATCGCCCGTGCCGTTGATGCCGGATTTTCCACCCAGTACAAGGTTTTCAAAACCCGATACGTTCGGCATGTCGAGGCTGCCGCTGAAATGAATCTCCAGCGTATCCGTGCCACTGCCGCCATCGACGGTGGGGGCGCTGTCCTGCAGCACGACATAGTCGTTATCCGCGCCTGTGTTGACAATCAACCGCCCGCCGCCGCCTTTCAGCGTGACGCGGTCGTTGCCGTTGCCGGTGTTGAGAATCCAATCTTCGTACAAAATCTTCGGCAGCTCGATATTGATGGTATTGGGCAGCGTCCAGTTATTCGCATCCGCCAGCGTGGCGAGGTTGAAAGCGGTATTCTGGTTCGCCGTCAAAAACCCTGCGAAGTCGATATAGCTGCCATCGACATAGGATTCTTTATATCGGTTGATTGTGCCGTTGATGACGGGCGATGTGCCGGCGGCGATGTCATACATGTTGCCGCTGACGTTGAGGACGCCGTCGATTTTAACCTCTTTAAAGTGTTTTTGCGCGGTCATCGTCAGGCTCGAAAGCGTGCCGGACAAATCCATGTCGGAATTGTAATCGACATCGCCTTTAAAGCCGATGGACATGCGCCCGAAGTCGGGGTCGGATTCCTGCAGCTCCGCAAGGTAGGATTCGATAGTGCCGTTGGTATCAAAAACGGTCAGCTCGTTGCCGTCCCATGTATAGCCGAGGCCGAGTGTGCCCGTGATGACTTCTTTCACAATGCGCGGAATGGTGACAGCGGATTCCGAAGCCACGGCGGTTTGCGTGCCGTAATCAACGGTGCCCGTTATCACCTGCTGGATTCCACCCGGAAAAGCGAATGTGTATTTGTTGCCACGATTGGTCAGCTTGTCCGCGTAGTAAGTTTCCGCCGCGACTGCGCTGCGCAGTTCGATAATCGTGGAGAATACATCCCCGAGGGTGGCTGAAGGGCCGCCGTCATCCAGTTCATGGTTTTTGTTCACGACGTTCTGGCTGAGTTTGATGTTCAATGTGGACATGTGGCTAAAATCCTGCGGACTGTTCGAAAAAAAAGCGGGGTTATTTGTGGCAGCCAATATAGGCGATATGCGCCGCGCGCTGCAACTGTTGCGTTGCAACGCGGCGGTTTGCTTGAAAAAAATGAAGCGGGTCTAGGCGGCCTTGGGCTTAAAAGTGGCGAGGCCTTTTTTGTGCAGGTCGTCGAATTCCCGCTCCAGTCCTGCGTTCACGCCGCGGCAGCCATCGACGACGGATTTCGACCAGTTGAAATACTCCAGCTTGCGCGTATCGTTCCAATCGGGCGGCGGGCTTTCAAGGATGGATTTGAGGTTGGAAGTTTTATCCGCCATTTTCACCATCCGCGCGCGCGCCGACTTATGCGGCGCGTTTTCGGCTTGCAGGCGTTTGCGCTCCATCTTCGGCAGGCTTTTATCGTCGGTGCATTCGCGCACGATATCGGCGACGTTCTCGCCAAATGCGCGTTTCAGCTCTTCGTATGTCGTGCCCGTATCTTCGATGGTGTCGTGCAGCGCACCCGCCATCAGCAGCTCAACATCCGCGCCGCCGGTATGGCGGGCGAGGGTATCGACCACATCAATCAAATGGTTGACGTAAGGCTCCGCCCGCGCGCCCTTGCGCCGCTGGTCGGTATGCTTCTGCGCCGCAAACATCAGCGCGCGCGTCAAGCTCTGAACAGGTGCCGTCATGCGAAACTCCTTTTCTTCGGGAGTTTCCAGCATGGACTAAAATGGGGGTGGGGGCAATAGACAAGGCGAGTATGAAGTTTTGACAGATGGTATCTGGACATCCGAGGTCGGCTTGAGTCATGGTTCAAGAATAATTTTTATTTCATCTTCTTCATTAGTCCATGACTGGGGAAGACTTTTCTTCAGTGCTTCAATTTCTTCGATTATATCTTTCGAAAGGTTTTTAGTGTTTTTTATTATAATTTTATATGGAGGGTTAATTTCATTCATTCCTCCATAAACCATTGAGTCAATAAATGCGTTTACGCTTGAGCCATGCCCTTTTGGTGACCCAAGTGCCGTGCGTAATGCACCCGCGTAGTCTTCGTATATTTTCCAGGATTGGGCATCAAGTTCAATTACCCGCATAGCGTACATTCCTATTGGTCAATTATGGCGGCTCCGGCATGATATTTAAAGTTTATGGTACAACAATTTGATAAAAGCTTCTGTATGTGTACCAGATGCTTTGGTCTGTTCCTATAATGATACGCAGGGTACTGCGTGGATATGTCACGGGAACAACGTCAAACGTCACATATTGTGCACAAGGGGGTAACATAGCGCCAGTATTCTTATCGGGACGATTGTCATAGGTGTGACGATTAAGCGCCAAGATAGCTTTCTGGTCTGGCCCTGTTATGATTGCCAAAGTATCATATATATTCTGAAGTTCGTATGGAGATGGCGGTAGCTGGTTCATGTTATGCGGGTCAATCATTTCACCCAAGGGGTCTTGAGGTACAGGGAACGCTGTCCCTTGCAGGCCTCGGAGGTCAATGTTCATCACCGGACTAGCCGCCGCATAGAGGAACGTATTAATCCCGCCCTCGAGCCCGATGGGGTCGGAGGAGATATAGCGGCCAATGGCGGGGTTGTAGTGGCGGTTCCAGTTATAGAGCGGGCTGGATTCCGCGTCAAAGAACTGCCCCGGCATGCGCAGGT
>DDBY01000121.1 GCA_002334985.1 Micavibrio sp. UBA2020 | reverse complement strand
CGCCACGCCGCCACCCGCGCGCTTTTGGAGCGGCGGGACGTAATTGTGGTCGCCAGCGTGTCCTGCATTTACGGTATCGGCGACGTGGAAACCTATCAGGGGATGGCGTTTGACATCACGGTGGGCGACAACATTGACCGCAACGCGCTTCTGCGCAAGCTGGTGGATATCCAGTACAAACGCAACGACATCGATTTTTCGCGCGGCTCTTTCCGTGTGCGCGGCGATATCGTCGAAGTTTTCCCCGCGCACTTGGACGACCATGCGTGGCGCATTTCCCTGTTCGGCGATGAAATCGAAAGCATCACCGAGATTGACGCGCTGACGGGACAAAAATCAGATACCTTCGAAACCGTGCGTATCTACGCCAACAGTCACTATGTGACGCCCAAGCCCACCATGCAGCAGGCCATCAAGCAAATCAAAGCAGATTTGCACGCACGGCTGGACGAATTGCGGGCGGAAAATAAACTGCTGGAAGAGCAGCGCCTCGCCCAGCGCACGCAGTTCGATTTGGAAATGCTCGAAGCCACGGGCATGTGCCCCGGCATCGAAAACTATTCGCGCTACCTGACCGGCCGCAAGGCGGGGGAGCCGCCGCCGACGCTGTTCGAATACCTGCCCGAAGATGCGCTGCTTATCGTCGATGAAAGCCACGTCATGCTGCCGCAGCTGCGTGCCATGTATAACGGCGACCGCGCGCGCAAACAAACGCTGACCGATTACGGTTTCCGCTTGCCCGCCGCGCTCGACAACCGCCCGCTGAAGTTTGACGAGTGGAACGAGATGCGCCCGCCGACGGTCTTTGTCTCCGCCACGCCGGGCGAATGGGAATTGCAGCAAACCGGCGGCGTTTTCACCGAACAGGTCGTGCGTCCGACGGGCCTGACCGACCCCGACGTCATCCTGCGCCCGACGGAACATCAGGTCGATGATTTGCTGGCCGAATGCCGTATCCTTGCGCAAAAAGGCCAGCGCGCGCTGGTGACGACGCTGACCAAAAAAATGGCCGAAGATCTGACGGAATATATGACCGAAGCGGGCATCCGCGTGCGCTATCTGCATTCCGACGTCGATACGCTGGAGCGTATCGAGATTATCCGCGATTTGCGTCTGGGCGTTTTTGATGTGCTCATCGGCATCAACCTGCTGCGCGAAGGCCTCGACATTCCCGAATGTACGCTGGTCGCCATTCTGGATGCGGACAAGGAAGGTTTCCTGCGCAGCCGCACATCGCTGGTGCAGACCATCGGCCGCGCCGCGCGTAACGTCGAAGGACGCGCGATTTTGTATGCCGACCGCATCACTGACAGTTTGCAATACGCGCTCGACGAAACCGCGCGCCGCCGCGAAAAACAGAAAGCCTATAATATCGAACACGGCATCACGCCCGAAAGCGTCAAAAAGAAAATATCCGACGTGCTTTCAAGCGTGTTCGAACGCGCCGACCATGTCGATGTGAAAATGTCGCCGGACATGCCGCAAATGGTGGGCGGCAATATGCGCGCGCATCTGGCGCATCTGGACAAAAAAATGCGCGAAGCCGCCGCCAATCTGGAATTCGAAGAAGCCGCGCGCCTGCGCGACGAAATCCGCAAACTGCAAGAAGCCGACCTCGCCCTGCGTGACGGCGATATTGTTTAGGGGGCACAGATGACAGATAATCCGGCAGACAAGAAAAGCCCGCCGCCCGGCGTGATGTTTATGCGCGCGAACCGTATTCGGGACGCTGCGTTTAAAGAAGGCATCAAAGAGATTATGGAACAAGCCCGTGCGGATGGCAGCCTTACACCCGCATGGGAAAGTTTTCTTGAAAAGGCCCTGCAATCGCAAAGGGGGTCGGAAGACTTGTGGAGGGATTTCTTCGCGCTTTTAGCGGCGGAGGATAGCGGGGGCAGTCTCACCGAAGAGGAGGTCGAAGCGCTGCTGGCCTCTACCGCGGCGGGCTCGGAGCCTTCATAATATCACAGCGCGGCGCGGCGGCGTTTACGAACGCCAGTCGAAGCCAAGCGTTTCCTGCGTGGCGAAACGCTGCAAATGCTCCGCCACAACCTGCTGCAGACGCGGCGCTTCGTCCGCGTTTTGTACGGTGACGCTGACGGAAAGTGTATCGTTTGCGGCCGTCATCTCCACTTGCCATGTTTCAAACACAACGCGCCCCGCCTGTGGCGTGAATTCCGCCTTGGCCTTGTGGCTCCAATGTTTGCACAGCTGCTGCAAGTAACGGCTGGCGTGGGCGGTTTTAACATCGGTGCGGGCTGTGTTTGCGCTCATGTTCGTCTCCTGCTTTTGAATAAAGACTTAGAGGGGGCAGGGGCGTTTTCAAGCGCCAAAGGCAACAAAAAACGCCCCGGCAATGCTGCGCGGGGCGTTTTTGTTTGAAGCGGTTCAATTTACGCGCTCGGCTTCGGCGGCTTGGGGCCGTCGTTTTTCGGCTCGGCAGCTTTCGGCTCCGCTTTCGGGGCGGGGGGCGGCACTTCCAGCTCTTTCGCGTGTTTCAAAAACTCGTTGATGCGGGTGATTTCATCCTGCGAGCGGCCGGCGATTTGCGTGATGAACTTGGTCACGTCTTTCACGCTGGTCGGCTTTTCGATTTGGGTCATTTCCATTTTCAGGATGTCCTGGAAATCCGGATGCGATACCAGCGCGCGCGTCCATTCCAGCGTTTCCTTGATGCCCTTGGCGTATTTGCCGCCGTTGCGCGCATCGGACAGCGCGATGATTTCTTCGAGGACCTGAATGTCGCTCTTGCCTTTGGTGTCAATCTCCAGCTTTTTCGCAACCGCGACGGTGAGGATTTTCACCTCGGCAATCACCGGCAGCACTTCGTATGCCGTCATGATGGCGCCCTTGCGCGGGGAGGAAAGGATGTTTTTCTGCTCCACCAGTGCGTTGCTCAGGTCTTTGGTCAGCAAATCCACATTGTTGGAGTGCATGACTTTGGAGCCGTGCTTGCGGGCGAGGTTTGCGAAAACAATCGCGAGCTTAATCTGGGGAAACATGGCGTATCCTTTCGGCAGACGGGCTTGAATCGGTATAATGTTACTTGAATGGGCCTATTTCTATACATAAAGAACCATCCGGTCAAGCGGCGCGGCGGCAAAAACGGGCGCTATATTTTCATAAACATGCCAAAATCGTTATCCGGCTTGCGCCAGCGGCACAGGGGGCGTGCGGGCGGGGCGGGGGCAGTGGAAAGCGCAAAAGAAAAGGCCGCGGCGGACGGCGTTTTTCGAATCGCCTTGCTTGTGCCGCGGCAGGGTTTTGCTTTAGTGTAAAAAGCAGAAGCGGAAAAATGCGCGGAAAAATTCCATGACACAAAAACGCCGCACGGCACAGCCGGAACAAAGCCACGACATGATGCGCTGCGTCGTCGATGGCGCGGGGCAGTTGTTGTTCGTCTCGCCGGCGCTTGGCTGGGCGCTCGGGCTCAATGCGGGTGTTTTGCGCGGCCGCGCGCTTTCGTCCATCGTCGATATCATCCTGCCGCGCGGCGAGGATAAAATGCAAAGCGGCTTTTACGAAGCCGTGCTGCTGCGCACGCACCGCGACCCCGTCGCCATGTCGGCGCGCGTGGATATTGTGGATGTGGGGGCGGATGCGCCTTACAGCGTTGTCTGGCTCGACCCCGAAGGGCGTTTGCAAAAACAGAAACAGAACGATTTCGGCACCGCCGCGCGCGAATTTGCGCTGTTCATCAGCGAAAACCAGCAAAAGGCCGAAAAGGCCGCCGCGCAAAAGCCGGACCTTGATTACATTTCGAATACGGATAGCGAGCTTCGGCATTTCCTGAACCTCACGTCCGACCTTTTGGGCGTTTACCGGCGCGATATGTCGTTTGTGCGTGTTAATCCGGCCTTTAACCGCGTGATTGGCTATACGGATGCGGAGCTGAAAATGTTCCCCTTCGTCGATTTGATACACGCGGACGAGCGCGACCATATTTTGGGCGTGATGCAAAAAGTCATCCACGCGCCCGAAGGCGAAGAGGTGCGCATCGATTTCGAATGCCGCGTGCGCTGCAAAGACGGCACCTTCCGCTGGGTCGATTGGGTGCATAAGGTCACGGGCGAATATGTGTATATCGTCGGGCGCGACGTCACCGACATCAAACAGCACGAAGTCGCGCTGGAGCGGCGCGAACAGCAGCTGTCCGAAGCCCAGAAAATCGGCCGCATGGGGCACTGGTATCTGGACGCTGCGCAGGCCGTCGATGCGCGCAGCGTGATGGAATGGTCCGACCAGATTTATAATATTTTCGGCGTGGAAAAAGGCAACTTCACCCCCGCCATCGGCAATGTCAGCGCCATGCTGCTGAAGCGTGACTTGCGCCGCGTGTATCAGGTTTTCCAGCGTGCGATGCTGCGCAAGCGCGACTACGAGGTTGAGTTTGCCCTGCGCCGTCCGGGCGGGGAGCTGCGCTATGTGCGCTGCGAAGGCCGCTGCAAGGTCAACCCGCGCACGGGTGAAAAAGAAGCGCTGTTCGGCATCATGCAGGATATTACCGAGCGCACGCGCCATGAAAAAGCGCTGCGCGAAGCCAAAGACGCCGCCGAAAGCGCCTACGCGTCCAAAACCCGCTTCCTTGCGAACATGAGCCACGAGCTGCGCACGCCGCTCAATGCCATCATCGGCTTTTCCGAGATGATACAGCGCCAGCTGCTCGGCCCCGTGGGCAATGCGCGTTACCTTGAATATGTGGGCGGCATCCGGCAATCGGGCGAGCATCTGCTCGACCTTATCAACGACATTCTCGACATGTCGAAAATCGAGATTGGCAAATATGAATTGTATGTGGAGGAGCTGAACGTCGGCAAAATCATCCGCCTCGCCATCCACATGGTGGAGGGGCGCGCGCATGAATCGCAGGTGCGCCTTGTGTCCGACGACATCCCCGACGATATTCAAATCATGGCCGACCGCCGCGCCATCATGCAGGTGCTGCTCAACCTGATGTCAAACGCTGTCAAATTCACCAAAGAAGGCGGCACGGTCGATATCCGCTGTTTCCGCGAACTGGGCGGCGTTGCGATTGTGGTCAGCGATACCGGTATCGGTATTCCCAAGGACAAGCTGGATGTGGTGACGTTGCCGTTTGAACAGGTCAGCTCCGAATTCACCCGCAACCATGAAGGCACGGGGCTTGGCCTTGCCATCACCAAAGACCTTATCGAGCTGCACGGCGGCACCCTCGACATCGACAGCGAAGTCGGCGTCGGCACCACTGTCACCGTTCTTCTGCCCGACCGTTTGCCGGAAAGCAAACCGGCGGGTTAGTTTTGTTTCTAAATCTTCAGGTAAAGCTGTGGGCTTCCAAATGTGAAGACCTGCGCCGCGCCGGTTTTTCGACGGGGGCGGGTTTGCGTTCAACTTCGCCCATGTCGGCGACGTCGGTGATGATGCCTTTGAAGGCGCGGGTGAATTCGTTGCAAAGCCCCTTGGTGCATTCGGCCAGCAGCCACGACTCCCCGCGCAGTGACAACGATGTGACGCTCTGGCAGCGCGGGTCG
>DDBY01000156.1:5118-8408 GCA_002334985.1 Micavibrio sp. UBA2020 | reverse complement strand
TTCGGCTTTACCGGACGTCAGCTGCGAGTGGATTTCGTCGATGGCCAGAATGACCTTGCGGCCGTTCAGGTAACCCTGACGCTCTTTCAGGCCTTCGATAAGGGGTTTCAGCTTGGCTTCGAATTCGCCGCGATATTTCGCGCCGGCGTTCATCGCCTGCAGGTCGAGCTGCAGAACGCGCGCTCCGCGCATGGAATCGGGCACCTGTTCGCCATCATGGATATATTGTGCGATGGCGGAGAACATGGCGGTTTTACCAACGCCGGCCTCGCCCGTGAAGCACAGGCTGGACTGTTTGCGCTGGGACATAACCTTGATAGCCGCTTGCGTTTCGTTGCCACGGCCGACAACGGGGTCGAGCTGGCCGCGGGCTGCCTTGTCGCTCAGGTCTTCGCAGAACATCTTGATAACAGCTTCGATGGCGCTGTCGGAAATTTTCGGCTTGTCCACGACCGGCGGGCGGAACGTGGTCTGGCGGTTGAACTGCGGCGCGGGTTTTTGCGGCGTGGGCGCGCTTTGGTTGGCGGGCTGCTGCTGCGGTGCCGGTTGCTGCGGTTCGGGGCGGTTGCTGATGATGTCTTCGGGGCGCGGCAGAACGGCGCTGTCGAGGTCGTTGCCTTCCAGTGCATAGCGCGCCAGATGTGCCTTGTTGGTCGTGTGCTGCGGCGGGAACGACAGGTTGCTGATGGTGTTGCGGTCAACGGTGACCTGATTGGTCACGCCGTTGCGGCTCATGCCGCGCGGGTCGATGGCTTCGCTGAATTCCTGCGGGAAGCTGGCGTCAAAACCACGCTCCGCCAGCGCGTCGCGCGACGTCGGCGTCAGTTTGTAGACAACTTTGAAGTTGCCGGCAGCATCGCCGCGGAAGGTGACGTCGTAATCGACGCTCAGCTCTTTCAGCTTTTTCGGCTCGCCGGATTCATTGGTGATGATTTGATACGCAACGGTGGACAGACGCGCCTTGCCGTTGTCGGTGGTGATTTTCGCTTCGTCATCGAAAGCGAAAACGGTTTCGTTGGGCTTGAAGCCTGCTTCACGGTCATCTTCGGCGAAGACATGGATGGGCTTCGATACTTTGCCGTGGTCGTAACGCACGCCGAACTGGCGGGAGTTCTGGGCATCCAGCAGGTATCGCATGCCGTGGTAATTGTCTTCGTTATCATACGCCATGATAAAGGCCTCCTTGAGAGCAGGGGTTCTGTTTTTATTTGGATAATCGTTTCCGTAAGTAAAAGTCAGGTTAACCCCGTATGGGTGGATAATCAAGGTAAAATTACAGAAAAGCTGCAAACTGGCAAATTTTATTATGAAATGTTTCGCACGAGGGCAATATTCTTTCCAAATAATTTACATAATATTTTTATTAACTATTTTACAACCAAAACCGCCCCAGAATGCGGCCAGACTCGGCGGTTTGATTCTGGTGTTTATGGCCTAATTTTTTGAAAAATAAGGAAAATACCCGCGTCGTCTTTGATGCGTACAGGCCAGCCGGCGGGCGTAAAAATCGTTAATTTCCTTGAAAAACAGGCAAATTCGCATAGCAGCCGCGTCAAATGTGAAGATGCCAGTGCGTCAGACGTTAAGACGCCGCCGCGTCAAGCGGTCAGGGCGGGGCAGAGCCTACCCTTTGGCGGGGGCAATGACGGGGCTGATGGTCTTGGCGTAGTAATAGCCCGCAATCATTTTGCCGTCGATATGGGCATAGGCGGGGTTTACGCCCCAGCGCTGATAGCCCATTTTTTCGTACATGTGAATGGCGGCATCCTGCGTGTCGCGCACGTCCAGCTGCAAAACCTTGTAGCCCATTTCAAGCGCCAGTTTCTCCGCCGTTTCCGTCAGCTTGCGGCCTGCGCCGCGGCCGCGCGCCCAGGGGGCGATAAAGGCGGCCAGCAGGCCTGCGCTAAAGGCCTGCGCCTCGTTATGGCGGCTCGGCTCCACCAGCTGCACGGCGCCGCAAACGATGCCGTCGATGCGTGCCAGCAGCAAATGACGCTCCGGCACCACGATGACGCCGCGCCAGTAACGCTCCATCACCTCGCGCGCGGGCGGGGTGACCCAGCCGAAACCGCCGCCCGCCTCGATGGCGGCGTCGGTTGCATCGCAAAGGTCATTGAGGTCTGCGGGCGTCAGCTGCTCGACAATATCAATGGTGGTCAGGGCTTCGGGGGGCAGGTTCGGTTTCATCATGGGCGGTATGTGGGCGTGCATCGTGACGGGTATTCCTTTGTGCAAGGGGCGTACGCAGCATCCATGTGTTTATCCATGTCTCTAACTGACCCCGTGTATAACACAGCGGGGCGGGGGGATAAACACTTTATGCGTCCATTTGCACAGGTTTAAATGCCGGGCGGGGTAAAGCTGGGCGCGGCGGGGGTATTGCCGTTCAAAAGGTTCACCATCGCCGTGTTGCGGCTTTCGTTCGCCAGCTGCTTGATGGCGCCGTCCTTGGCGTTGGCATCCGCGCCGTGTTTCATCAAAACCCGCGCCATGTCGATGTCGTTTTTGTAAACGGCATCGTAAAGCGCTTGCCCGTTATTGGCGTTGACGTCGATGATGGGGCGCTCCGCCAGCGTGAAATTCATATTGAACGGGTCGTCAATCGGCGAGAAAAACGGCGGCGGGCCGAAACGGTTGGGGCTGATGTGCTGGTCAAACGGCTTTGCACCCGTCCAGATGCTGTAATCGGGGGCGGCAGGAATGGAAACCGCCACCGTGCGCGTGGCAGACAGCAGCGTATCGGCGACATCCGCATGCCCGCCCTGAATGGCGGCTTGCAGTGCCATGCCGTCCTGCGCGTTTGCATCCGCGCCGCGGGCAATCAGCGCGCGTGCCAGCGCATCGTTGCCGTTTTCAGCGGCGGAAATCAGCGCATCGCTGCCGCGGGCGCTTGCCAGCGCACCGTTTTCAAGCAACGTCAGCGCAATCGCCGCGTGGTTGTTTTTGGCCGCGGCCACCAGCGCGGCATTCACATGCGCGTCGGCTTTGACGCCCGCTTTCAAAAGCGCATCGACCACATCGGCATGGCCTGCGCCCGCACCGGCGGCAAGGGCGCGTGCGCCCGCAACTTCGGTATTGATGCCGTGTTCGGCCAGCGCGCGGATGCGCCAGCTGTCGCCGTCCTGCGCCGCGGCCAGAAGGTCAAGGTCGCGCTGCGCATCGCTTTTCATCACCAGCGTGTGTTTCCACATCTGGTCGATGGGCGAAATGTTATAGCCGTATTGGTCGGCGCTGCCCGTCTGGAAGGTGATGTGGGTATCGGTCACGGGGTCTTTGGGCAGGTTGTCGAT
>DDBY01000156.1:0-4784 GCA_002334985.1 Micavibrio sp. UBA2020 | reverse complement strand
GGTTTGCGTCCCTTCATGATAAGTCCTTCCAGAAATGTATTCATTAAAACACTGGTATCGTGTTTAGGGGGCAGACTCGCCGCTGTCAAGATTGCCTATTTATGAAAAATATAGAAGAACACAGCGCGCGCCCGTCAAGAATTGACATAAAAAACCAAGACTGCTACTCTGCCCCGCAAGAACAAGCGTCGTGATTCACGCGGCGGGCTTCGAAATATTTAAAACGTGGTTTTTTAAACCATGCAGGCCGACACGGAAAAACAGGGCATGAGCCAGCAGCAGGAAACGCTCAACAATCTACTTATCGAAGCCGTGCGCAGCCGCGATGTGGCGCAGGCCAAGCTCTATGTCCAAAAAGGCGCAGACCCGAATTGCCGCGCCGGCGGTATCCAGCATACGGTCAGGCACAGCACGGTCAGCAGTGTGTCGCAAAGCGTGCGCGGCCCGCTTTTGCAACTCGCGGCGATGGCGGGGCAGGGCAACGGCGGCTTTTCGCGCGACATGGCCGATTTTCTTTTGAGCGCGGGCGCGCGTATCGACGATAAAAACGACAGCGGCGACAGCGTGCTGATGATGGGCATCAAGGGTTATTCCGAAGCGATGGTCAGCTTCTGGCTGTCACGCGGCGCAGACCCCATGACAACGGACAAGAACGGCGATATCGCGCTGACAGTGGCAAGCCGCATTGACCAGAACAGCAGCGCGCGCCAGAACATCATCAACGGCCTGATGTCGAAAATGCCCGACCAGAAAGCGCAAAACAAACCCGCCGCCGCAACGGCTGCCGCCGCCAGCGCCGCACCCGCACCCGCCGCTGCCGAAGATATCGATGTGATGAAACCTGCAACGGTCATTGCCCGCCGCGCACAAAAGCCGCGCGGTGGCGGAGGGTTCGCGCTATGAGCCCGTCTATGCCGCCCCTCAGCCGTGATGAACAGCGCATTGTGAACGATGAAATGTTTACGGCCCTCGAAGCCAACGACTTCGCCGAGCGCATGACGCTGTGCTTCAAAAAAGGCGCCGACATCAATGCGCGCAACGGTGACGGGCAAACGGCGCTGATGCGCGCTGTGTGGCAGGAATCAACGGCGCGCGTAAGGTTTCTGCTGCGCTATCAGCCGAACCTGCTGCTGAAAGACAATAGCAACCGCACCGTTTTTGATTTGAACAAGCAAACGCGCAGTGCCTCGGCACGTGCCGATATCACACAGATGCTTTTGAACGCCATGCCTGACCGTGCGGCCAACCCCGCCGCCGTGCCGCTGGTGGAAGAGGCCGCCCCCGATGTGCCGCCTGCGCCGCTGCGTAAAAAAGGCAAGGGCCCCGGCGGTTTCCGCCTTTAAACTTCAAGGTCTCCGCCTTTAGAAACTTGCGGCTTTCCGCTTTAAGTCGCGGGGATTTCGCGGCGCAGCGGCGGTTTTATGTTATGAAATATATCTTGCCATCGTTTATAATGGTAAATGGCCTGCCACGGGGGTCGCGATAGATAATAGGGCGGGAATAAATATCGTTAATATTGTCGCGCCGCGGCGAATGCTCTAGTCTCAAGCCTTGGCGCGGCGGCCGGATAAAACGGCCTTGCGGCGCTGAATACAGAATTTCGCAGAATTGCGCATTGCATTGCGCATCATGAGGGGAAAGTTCGGGATGAAAAACACGGTCTCTAGCGGGTTTAAATCTGCCGGTTTTAAACAGGCCTCCGCCGCGGCGGTTTTGCTGGCGGTCATGGCTTTGCCGATGATGTCGCATGCGCAAAAAGCACCGACGGCGCAAACGCCCGTGCCCGCGCAAACCGCGCCCGGCAACGAGCTGCGCCACCCCGAGCTTGAAAAATTCAAAACCGACGGCGGTGAAGTTGAATTCATCGGCCATGCCTACGGCCTTGATGGCTGGCTTTTGACGCGCAAGGATATTCCGCCGCGCACGGCCTATACAACGCCGCAGGGCGGGCTTGTGCTGGGCAACCTTGTGAACCCGCAGGGCGAAGTTGAAACCATGAGCCAGCTGCACGCGCTCAAGGCGAAAATGGAAGGCTCGCAAGAAGCCATTCCGGGCGCGGAAGAGCCGGGCAGCACCGTTTCGAAATCCGAGCGTTTCTACGCCACAGTCGAGAAAAAAGCCGCCTGGGCGCAGGCCGGCAAAGACGGCGTGCCGTATCTTTACATGTTCATGAATGTGAACTGCGACCATTGCACCGAATACTGGAAAGCGCTGGAGCCTGCGGTGAAAGCGGGTCGCCTGCAAGTGCGTCTTGTGCCTTTCGGTCAGGCGCCGGCCAACCGTGAAGGCGGCGCCGCGCTATTGTCGAGCGCAGACCCCGCCGCCGCGTGGTCCGAATATATTGGCGGCAAAAAAGAAGTGCTGGGCAAAGGCAAGGCGGTTGACGGTTCGCTGTCTGCCATTGATGCGAATACGGAGCTGGTGAAAACCTTCGGCCTTGCCAAAACGCCTTTCACCATTTATCGCCGCCCCGATAACGGTGCGCTGACGGTGATTGCGGGCAAGCCGTCGAATATGATGCTGCTCGAATCGGAGCTGGCGCGGAATTGATACCCGCGGCAAGAAGACGGGCGATAGTTTAGGAACAGACACTCCATGATGACGGCGCAGGCGCTGGCAGTTTGCATCTTTACGGCGGCACAGACGTATTCCGTGCCGCCGGCGCTGATTCTCGGCATTTTGCATGTCGAGGGCGGACGTATCGGCATGGCGTCCAAAAACACCAATAACACCTACGACCTCGGCCCCATGCAGATTAATACGATATGGATGCCCGAACTGGCGCGTCACTGGAACGTGCCGCGCGAAACCGCCCACCGCCTTGTGCGCGATGATGCCTGCGTCAACATCGGCGTCGGCACATGGATTTTACGCAAAAAGATTAACCAGACCGGCAGCCTTTATCAGGGCATCGCCTATTACCATTCCGCGACCCCGCATCTGGGCGGCAAATACCGCGCCAAAGTCATGGACGCTATGCAGCGCTATCGTCTGGTGCGCAGCCCCGATGACCTTGTGACTGCCGCGCAGCGCCAGCAGGCGCGCCGCAAGCCGGGCTGAGCGCTTTGCCGGAGTTCTGGCATCTGCGCGCGGCTTCCCCGGCGCTTCCTTATCACCCTTTTCCAGATAGCGGCCAGAAAATGTTGAAAACAGTAGCATGCCGTTTGCATTGCGATTGAAAATGTTTAAAATCAGTCCACGCAAACGTGTTTCCCTTTTTTCGGGCAGTGATGGAACAATTCTCATGAACAAAAAGATTTCTTTTATCGGTGGCGCGGCTCTGCTCGCTCTTTCGGCATGCGCACCGGCTGCAAAGATTGACCACCAGATGGTCGCTTCTCCCGACCCGGTGAGCCTGCGCCTTGCAGCTGCCGTCGATAAAGCTTCCTCCGCACTGCAAACCCTCGCGTCGGTCGAACAGGCGCGCAACCCCGGCGTTTCGGTGCAGGCTGCGCCCTACGCGCCGCAGGAATTGCGCCGCACGGTATCGGTTGACTGGGCGGGCCCGATTGAGCCCATCGCCAAACGCCTTGCCGACCGCGCCGGCTACGAATTTCAGGTCAACGGCGATGAACCGCCCGCGCCGCTGGTCGTCAACGTACAGGCCAAACAGAAATCGGTTGTCGAAGTTCTGCGCGACCTCGGCCTGCAAGCAGGTCTGCGCGCCAATATCGTCGTCGATCCCGATCAACGTGTTGTGGAGTTGAACTATGCGCCTGTTTCCGGTGGTTAAGTTTAAGGCGATGAATCGTCCGCTTTTGTCCCGCGCTTTTCTTGGTCTTTGCACCGCGGCGCTGCTGACGGCGTTTTCCGCCGGCGCGCAGGCGCAAGGCCAGCAACTGACGCCCGATGCGCTGGCGCAGGCGCTTGCCGACCAGCAGGCGGCAGCCGCAAGTGCGGGTGCCGCGCCCTTCCCGATGCAGCAAGTGCCCAGCACGCCCTACGGTCAGGCGCCCGTGCAGGGTGTACCCGGCATTCAGGCGGATGCGGGTTTTGGCGGCGGCAACTACACGGGCGATATTCTCGACCCTGAAAGCCCGGCTTACAAGGCGGGCAAGCTTGCGGATGAAGCGCGCTCCAGCATCGACCTCTTCGGCATCAAGCCGCAAGAGCCGGAAATCAACCCGCTCGATAAAATTCAAACACCGCCGGAGCTGAGCAGCCTCCAGCAGGTGCATAAAACCCACGGCACCACGCCCGAAATCGTCGATGATTTGATTTCCAAGGAAATCGCCCTCGATATGCGCCGCGATGCGCAGCGCGAAGCGGCGCTGTCCTACGGCGCGCGCGGCGGCCTTGCCAAGCGCAACTTCCAGATTCTGGAGCGCCTCGGAGGTTACGAGCGCGTGCTCGACAAAGTATTCGATTTCCGCCCCCTTCTCGTGAAAGCGCCTTCGGGTCTGCTTATCGAGCCGCCGATTGTCAAAGAATCCATCGGCGCGATGGTGATTACCGAAGGCGGCGTCGAAGCGGCTGTCGCTGACCAGGTTCTCAAAATCAACCAGCAGGCGAAAATCGTGCCGACGGCGCGCAACTGGCGCCAGTATCTGGTGATGTACTATGAATCCGAAATCACGCCGCCGCCGCGCGTTCTGTGGCCGAAAAACGCCAAAGAACAGGGCGAGTGGAACGGCTGGGTGAAAGACGGCTGGGATGCTGGCTTCATTCAGGCGGAAGAGGCTTTTGAAACCGGCCTCGCGCAGCTCAGCGCGGATTACAACGGCATGGTGCGTTATCGCCTGCTGCTGGCCGAAGGCAAAATTTCCCAACCCTATGCGCTGCAC
>DDBY01000184.1 GCA_002334985.1 Micavibrio sp. UBA2020 | reverse complement strand
CGAGGTAATGCTGGCCGCCGTGGTCATCAACCTGCTGGCCATCGCAAGCCCGCTGTTTACCATGAACGTCTATGACCGCGTTATTCCCAACAGCGCCTTCCCGACGCTGTGGGTTCTGGCGGCAGGTGTGACGGTTGCCTATGTCTTCGACTTCCTTCTCAAAACCCTGCGCGCGCATTTTGTGGATACCGCGGGGCGCAAGGCGGATAACCTCATTGCCGCGCGTATTTTCGAGCAGATGCTCGCCATGAAAATGGCGTCGCGTCCGCCCAGTGTCGGCGTGCATGCGGCGAACCTGAAAGAATTCGAAACCCTGCGTGATTTCTTTACTTCCGCCACGATTATCGCGGTGATTGATTTCCCGTTCATCATCCTGTTCATCCTGCTTATCTGGATGATTGCGGGGCCTGTCGCGTTGGTGCCGGCGGTGCTGGTGCCGCTGGTGCTGGCTGTCGGCATCATGTTGCAAAAACCGCTTGATAAAGTCGTCAAGGAATCGATGCGCGAAGGGGCTTATAAAAGTTCCCTCATTTTTGAAACCCTCAGCGGCCTTGAAACCATCAAGGCGCAGGCGGCCGAAGGCCACATGCAGCGCAAATGGGAAGAGCTGAATGAAATGACATCGCGCACGCACGTCAAGGCACGCGCGATTTCATCCTTCGGCATTAACGTCGCGGGCACGGCGGCGGGGCTTTGCTCCGTTTTCATGGTCGTTTACGGCGCGTATCTGATTGCCGACGGGCAGATGACCATGGGTGCGCTTGTCGCCTCGGTTATTTTGTCGGGGCGTGCGATGGCGCCGCTCGCGTCCGTTGCGGCCATTCTGACCAAATTCAGCCAGTCCAAGGAATCGCTGGTGCGCCTGAACGAGTTGATGGCGGCACCGGTCGAGCGCCCGTCCGGCCAGACGTTTATTTCAATGCCGGTGATGAAGGGAAAGCTGGATTTCCGCGATGTGGTCTTCCGCTATCCCGGTCAAAAAACCGCGGCGCTCAACGGCATCAATTTTGCCGTATCGCCGGGTGAACATGTCGGCATCATCGGCGCCGTTGGCTCTGGCAAGACGACGATTGAGCGTCTCATCCTCAACCTGTACCAGCCCGAAAACGGCTCCGTACAAATTGACGGTGTGGATGTACGCCAGATTGACCCGGCGGATTTGCGCCGCAATATCGGCGTGGTACAGCAAACACCGTATCTATTCTTTGGCTCCGTGCGTGAAAACATCACGCTGGGGCATGAATCCGTGCCCGATGCGGCGGTGCTGCGCGCGGCGGAGATGGCGGGGGTTATGAACTTCCTGCGCGATTCCGAAGCCGGCCTTGATACGCAGGTGGGCGAGCGCGGTGACAACCTTTCCGGCGGCCAGCGTCAGGCGATTGCGATTGCGCGTGCGCTTTTGTACAACCCGCCGATTTTGCTGCTGGATGAGCCGACAGCTTCCATCGACCCGGGCTCCGAGCGCAGACTCTATGTGCACCTGAAAGAGCTCATCAAGGGCAAGACCATTCTGCTGGTCACGCATAAAAGCGCGGTTTTGGGCCTCGTCGACAAGCTTATCCTGATGGACCGTGGCCGCATCGTGGCCGCAGGCCCGCGCGACGAGGTTATCACCAAGCTGCAGTCCGGTGCGTTCAAGGCGCAGGGACGCGAGGGGGTGCCGAATGAATGATAAAAACGTCAAGCCCTCCAAAAAGGCGAATGAAAACCGCAATGCCGAATACGATGAATTCGACCTGCGCAAATTCGACCTGACGCGCAAATACGACGAGGACTTTTCGCCCGCCGACGGTATAGCGTGGCGTGACCATATTCTGCTTTATTTCATCGCGGGGCTTTTGGGGCTTTTCATCCTCTGGGCTAACCTTGCAACGCTGGAAGAAGTTTCACGCGGGGAGGGCAAGGTTATCCCCTCGTCCGAAATTCAGGTCATACAGAGTCTCGAAGGCGGTATCATCGAATCCTTCCCTGTCAAAACGGGCGACCGCGTTGAAAAGGGGCAGGTCATTCTGCACCTGCGCAACGAGCAGTTTAAATCCGACCTTTCGGCCAGCCAGCAAAAATACTACGGCCTTCTTGCGACGATTACGCGTTTGCAGGCGGAGGCAGATGAAAAGCCGCTGGAATTCCCGGAAGA
Source organism: Micavibrio sp. UBA2020 (assembly GCA_002334985.1). Lineage (GTDB taxonomy): Bacteria > Pseudomonadota > Alphaproteobacteria > Micavibrionales > UBA2020 > UBA2020. The sequence continues at coordinate 13,023 of DDBY01000184.1, read as the reverse complement.
AGTGACCAAGCTGGTACTCGACTCCGTCAAGGCGGAACGTGACACTTATGATGCGAACCGCAAGCAACGCGAGGGGCAGCTGGCTGTACTCGAACAGCAGCGCGAACAGCGCCAGCAGGAAGTCACGGAGCTTCAGCGCCGCATTGCGGATATTTCGAGCGTCCTCGGCCTTGCGCAGGAAGAACGCGCGATGGTCGCGCCGATGGTGGAGCGCGGGGCCGCGAACAAGATGGAACTGCTCCAGCTGGACCGCCAGATTGCCCAGCAGCGGGCGGAGCTGAACGGTTTGCGCCTGGCCCTGCCACGCTCCCAAACCGCAGTCAAAGAAGCGGACGAGCGTATCAACGAGCTGAAAAGCGGCTTCCGTGCCACAGCGCAGCGCGAGCTGGCTGAAAAAACCATCGAGATGAACACGGTGCGCGAAACCATGACCGCGCATAAAGACCGAACCGAGCGCAGCGAGATTCGCGCGCCCATGGACGGTATCGTGAAGGATATTAAAATATCCACCGTCGGCGGCGTTGCGCGCGCGGGCGAGCCTATCATGGAAATCGTTCCCGTCGATGATTTGCTGGTGGTCGAGGCACGCATCAAGCCCTCCGACATTGCTTTCATCAATCCGGGGCAGAAAGCGGTTGTGCGTTTGTCGTCCTATGACTTTTCCATCTACGGCGCCATGCAGGGCAATGTGACCGAGGTCGGCGCGGACAGCTTCACGACCGAAAAGGGTGAAAGCTTTTACCGTGTGCGCGTCGAAACCAGCGCGGAAAAACTGCGCAAGGGCGACAAGGAATACGATATCAAATCGGGCATGCAGGCGACTGTGGACATCATCACGGGGCGCAAGACGGTGATGCAGTATTTGCTGAAGCCGTTTATCAAGGCATCGCAGACGGCACTGCGCGAACGTTAAACCTATAAGTGCGCACAACAAAAAGCCCCCGTTTCAAACGGGGGCTTTTTGTTGTGGTGTGAGCGGTGGATTACAGCGCCTTTTCCAGCTCCGGCAGGGCGGTGAAAAGGTCCTGCACCAGACCGTAATCGGCGATTTGGAAGATAGGGGCATCGCCGTCTTTGTTGATGGCGACGATGACTTTGGAATCTTTCATGCCCGCAAGGTGCTGGATGGCGCCGGAAATACCGACGGCGATATAAAGGTCAGGCGCGACGACCTTGCCGGTCTGGCCGACCTGGTAATCGTTGGGCACGAAACCTGCATCGACAGCCGCGCGCGATGCACCGACAGCGGCGTTTAGCTTATCCGCGACGGCTTCGATAAGTTTGAAGTTCTCGCCATTGCCCATGCCGCGCCCGCCGGATACGACGATACGCGCAGCGGTGAGCTCGGGGCGTTCGGATTTGGTCAGCTCTTGTCCGGCGAAGCTGGTGACGCCCGCATCGCCTGCGCCTTGGGCGGCTTCAACCGCAGCGCTGCCGCCATCGGCGGGCGCGGCGTCGAAGGCCGTGATGCGTACGGTCATCACCTTCACCTTGTCAGACGATTTGACGGTAGCGAAGGCATTGCCCGCGTAGATGGGGCGGATAAAAGTATCCGGCCCTTCGATGCCGCTGACGTCGGACAGGGGCTGCACATCCAGAAGCGCGCCTACGCGCGGCAGCATGTTTTTGCCCGTGGTTGTTGCAGGGGCAAGGATGTAGTCGTATCCTGCCGCAGATTTGGCAACCAGCGCGGCGGTGTTTTCGGCCAGCTGATGCGCATAGGCGGCATCATCCGCCGACAATACCTTGCGGATACCGGCGATTTTTGCGGCGGCCGCGGCCACAGCAGCGCAGTTTTGCCCCGCGACAAGAATATCCACATCGCCGAGTTTTTTCGCGGCGGTGACGGCGTTCAGCGTTGCGGGTTTCACGCTGGCGTTATCGTGTTCGGCGATAAGAAGAACGCTGGGCATGTCAGATTACCTTTGCTTCGTTTTTCAGTTTGTCCACCAGTTCGGCGACGTCTTTAACTTTGATGCCGGCTTTGCGTGCGGAAGGTTCCGACACTTTCACAACCGTCACACGCGGTGTTACATCAACGCCGAGGTCGGCGGGGGTGACAGTCGCAAGCGGCTTTTGCTTCGCCTTCATGATATTCGGCAGCGAGGCATAACGCGGTTCGTTCAAACGCAGGTCGGTGGTGACAACGGCCGGCAGCTTGACGGCGAGGGTTTCAAGGCCGCCATCGATTTCGCGCATGACTTTCAGCGTCTCGCCGTCTTTTTCAACTTTGGACGCGAAGGTCGCCTGACCCCAGCCGAGCAGGGCGGAGAGCATTTGCCCCGTCTGGTTATTGTCACCATCAATCGACTGTTTGCCGAGGATGACCAGCTGCGGCGCTTCTTGTGTCACAAGTTTTTGCAACATCTTGGCCACGGCCAGCGGTTCCGGCGCGGTGTCGGTTTGCACCAGAATGGCTTTGTCCGCACCCATGGCAAGGGCGGTGCGCAGCGTTTCCTGCGCCTGTGCGGGGCCGATGGAAACGGCGATGATTTCGGTGGCGATGCCTTTTTCTTTCAGGCGCACGGCTTCTTCGACCGCAATTTCGCAGAAGGGGTTCATGGACATTTTGACGTTGGCAAGCTCTACGCCGCTCTGGTCACTTTTGACGCGGATTTTGACGTTGTAGTCAACGACGCGCTTGACGGGCACAAGAATTTTCATATCGTCCTCTTTGTTCGGCTCGCGGCGGGTGGCGCTTTTCATGTTGCAGCGCGCATAGAAAAACCCCCTCGGAAGCCACATAACATAGCATCCCGAGGGGGTTTGGAAAAGCGGGGAATCCCCCGTTTAAAAACGCCTTTTTAGTCTTTTACTGGGCAGCGTTTTCAACCGGCCCCTTGGACGTTTCATCTGCGGCAACCGTCATCTTGACGATTTTGTCGGGGTTCATCGGCGGCTCGCCGCGTGCGATACCATCGACCAGTTCCATGCCGGAAACAACCTGACCCCACACGGTGTATTGGCCGTTCAGGTGCGGCGTTGCGCCGAAGGTGATGAAGAACTGGCTGTCCGCGCTGTTGGGGTCGTTCGTGCGTGCTGCGCCCAGTGTGCCGCGCACGAATTTTTCGGACGAAAATTCAGCCGGCAGGTTTTTACCCGAACCGCCCGTGCCGTCGCCTTTGGGGTCGCCGGTTTGCGCCATGAAGCCTTCAATCACGCGGTGGAATTTCAGGCCGTTGTAAAAACCCTCGCGCGTCAGCTCTTTCACGCGGGCAACGTGCTGGGGGGCGAGGTCGGGGCGCAGTTCGATAACCACGCGGCCGGTCGCCAGATCCATGTAAAGGGTGTTTTCAAGGTCTTGCGTTTTCGCGCCGTCTTGCGCCTGCGCGGGCGTCGCCGTGACGGCGAAAGCCATCAGCAGGGCGGAAAAAAGTCCAAGGATTTGATTTTTCATGATATTCCTCGTTAGGGTTGTGCGTTGCCGTGTGGCTTATTCGGCCAAGCTGAAAGTGACGATTTTATCCGGATTGGCAGGCGGTTCACCAACGCTGATGCCATCGACCAGTTCCATGCCTTCGACAACCTGACCCCAGACGGTGTATTGCCCGTCCAGATGGGGCGTTTCGCCGAAGGTGATGAAAAACTGGCTGTCGCCGCTGTTGGGGTCCATGGCGCGCGCCATGCCGAGCGTGCCGCGCACGAAAGGCGCATCGCTGAATTCGGCGGGCAGTTTCGTGCCCGAACCGCCATAGCCGGAGCCCTGCGGGCAGCCGGTTTGCGCCATAAAACCCGGAATGACGCGGTGGAATTTCAGGCCGTTATAGAAACCTTCCTTGATAAGCTGTTTGATGCGCGCGACGTGTTTGGGCGCGATGTCGGGGCGCAGTTCAATGACTACGCGGCCGTCTTTGAGTTCAAGGTAGGCCGTGTTCTCAGCCGAGAGGGTGGAAGTGTCAGACAAGGGCGTCCTCCTGCGTTGATAAAAAAAGCAGGCCTATGCTGAACCAGACGCCGCACGAAATCAATGCCGGACAAGCTTTGGCGAGGGCAATAGCTGTTTTTTTGGCGAAGCCTAGAAGTATTCCGGAAAGTTTTTTTCCGCTTCTGTCTTCATCTGCTGCAATTTTTGCGCGCTTGTGGATGTCGGGGCGATTTCAGCGGCCTGCGTCCAATAGAGCATGGCGGTCGGAATTTCAAGGCGGCTGTAATGTACCTCCGCCGTGCGCTCGTAAATGCCCAGATTGTGCGGCAGTTTTTTCAGCATCATGAGCAGGCGTGATTGTAAGGTGGCCAGCTGCTGCAAATCTTCTTTACTGGGGTTCTTTTTCGCGCTGAGCACGTTGCGGGTGTGCTGGTCGATAAAATAATCCAGAAGCCATGCCATATCGCCGACGCGGGCTTTGGCTTTTTCCAGGTTCCCGTTGTATTGCAGCAGCTCGGCCGGATTGTCCGGCGTTTGGATAATAGAAAGATAGGCCGCTTTTTCGAAATTCTCCGCCGCTTTTATGGCTGTTGCGAAATAGGGCTGGTTTTTGCGGACAGCATCCGGCGGCATCGAAAGCGCGGCCTGCTGCGTTTTCAAAAATCCCGTCAGATATTTGCGCTGGTCAATCAGCGTGGCCATTTCCTGCTGGAAAGCTTCACCGTCGAAAGCGAATGGCGTATGCGCCGCCTTGAACGCGGCGTCCAGTTCGGGGTCGGCGTGATAAATGCGTTTGTAATCTTCAGGGATGACGGGGGCATTTGCATCCGCCTGCGTTTCTGCGGCGGTTTGCGTCCATGTATAAATGGCGGCCAGATTGCGGAACATGTCGCGGTTGGTGAAGGCCAGTTTTTTGAAAACGCCGCTTTCCGCAGCCAGCGCCTTTTTGATAACGGGGTGCATCGTAAATTCATAAACGATGAAATGCGCATAGGTTTTGCGCAGGCTTTGCGGCAGCGGTGTAGAGGTGGATGAGACCTCCGCTGTTGCCAATACCTGCGACTTATCATCGCGGAAGGTGATTTTGCCTTCTTCTTTGGCTGTTTTGATTTTTTCGGTGGTTTTATTGTTGTTGTTCGCGGCCAGCATCATGTCGATATCAATGTCTTCGGTCAGAATGCTGATGGGCGGCGCGGCTGTGCCGGTTTTTTGCTGGTACATGGTAATTTTCATGCCAAGGCGGCTGGTGCGGTCGCGCGAGCGGAACAGCGCAACGCTATGCAGCGGATAGACCGTATATGTCTTGGCCGCGTGGTTCACCACGGTGAATGTTTTTTTACTGAAGTCGTATATATTCTCGTTTTGACCGTTGCGGCTGGTATAGGCGTCCGGATAAAGCGTAATGGTTTGCTGCGTCGTTTGCGCGCCTGCAGCGGGCGGCGTGGCGCCTGCAACCAGCTGCGTCATTTGCAGGTTTTTGTCGAAAGCGAGCGTGAGGGATTCCGCATGGGCAGGCAGCGAAAACAGGCAAAGCGCGACAGCGGCAAAAAACTTCTTAAAAAATGACGGCACGGGCATGCTCCTCGGTGGGACGGTGTCTTGCGGAGGTGGCGGGCGAGACTTTCAAGCCGTCCGGACGGGCGGCCTTTGGGATATTGTGCCCCCGCTTTGGTTAATCATCTGTTAAATCCGCGGAAATGCTGGAAAAATCAGCCATAAAAATAAGGGCTTGGCTGTCAAAACCCTGCATCTTTTCTTGCGGCGCGGCGGCGCAGGGTATAGCCTGTGGCAAAGGATGTTCTTCATGCTCGTTCTAATACAAATTCTGATGTATGCGCTGATGGTCTATTTCTGGATTGTCACGGCCACGGTGTTGATGAGCTGGCTGGTCGCGCTGAATATCGCCAATACGCGCAACAAATACGTTTATAAGTTTTGCATGCTGCTGAACTATGCGACTGTGCCCGTGGTGCGCGTCGTGCGCAAGGTGGTGCCGCCGATGGGCGGTTTTGATTTCACGCCGATGGTGATTATTTTCGCCATCTGGCTGATGATGGAAGGGCTGACGCGGTTGGCCCAGTATGTACCGCAATAAAATTCGCAAATAAGGCCGCAAACAGGAGTGGGGACAATGGCGATGACGGAGCATAAAACCACAGCGGAGCGCGGCATTCTCATTGACGGAAAACAGACCGCCCGCCGCCTGCGCCAATCCATCGCCCATCATGTCGAGGTTCTGGTCGCCGACCACAAAATCATGCCGGGGCTGGCCGTGGTACTGGTCGGTGACGACCCCGCCAGCCAAGTCTATGTCGCCAGCAAGGAAAAACAGGCCGTTGCCGCAGGTATGCGGAGCTACGTCCACCGTCTGCCGAAAAACACTTCGCAGGACGCGCTGCTGGAGCTTTTGCGCAAGCTGAACAAAGATAAAAAAGTGCACGGCATTCTTGTTCAGATGCCGCTGCCGAAGCAAATCGACACCGCAACCGTGCTGCGCGCCATTGACCCTGCCAAGGATGTAGACGGGCTGCATATTGAAAACGTGGGACGTCTGGCATCCGGCCTGCCGGGGCTTGTGCCCTGCACGCCGCTTGGTTGCCTGACACTGCTGCGGAGCATTGTGCCGAATATGTCGGGGCTTCACGCCGTGGTTGTCGGCCGCTCCAACCTTGTCGGCAAGCCGATGGCGCAGCTGCTTTTGCGCGAAAACTGCACGGTGACCATCGCGCATTCCAGAACGCCGCAGTTGCCGCATGTGACGCGTCAGGCGGATATTCTGGTAGTTGCGGTGGGCAAGCCGCAACTGGTCAAGGCAGATTGGGTGAAGCCGGGCGCCATCGTGCTTGACGTCGGCATCAACCGTGAACAAAACGCCGAAGGCAGCCGCCTTGTCGGCGATGTCGATTTTGCATCGGTGCGCGAAGTCGCCGGCTATATCACGCCTGTACCGGGCGGCGTCGGCCCCATGACCATCGCATGCCTTCTGGGCAATACGGTGGCCGCCTGCTGCCGCCAGAACGAGCTTACTGTCCCTGAGCTACGGTAAAGCCGCGCTGCCCGTCGAAATAATACAGGTTTTCCGTCTTGATAAAATCAAGGCCAGCTTCTGCCAGTGCTTGCAGCAGCTGCGCGATTTGCGCATGGGTGATTTTGTCGCCGTCATTGGCGGCGACAAAACGGCAGCGCCAATGGTCGCCGTTTTCCGCCTTGGCGGCGCTGTCCGGCCAGACCAGAAGCCCGCGGCTGTCGATGCTGGCAAGCTTCAGGCTATTGCTGAGCGCTTTCATTTCCGTCGCCAGCGCATCCACCGGGCGCGCATCGCGCCAGTGCATGAAAACATCTACGCCGTGCAGTGTTTTATCCGCAGGCTTGGGCAGGCTGATGGTGGGCATGCGAATGGCGGGCTGTTTTGATTCTGCCGCGGTGGCGGGTTTGAAGTGCAAAGGCATCTCGCCAAGGCGTTCGATAACGGCATCGGCAAATTCCTGAGTGTTCGCCCGTTTTTTGCTGAACTGCGGGCTGAAAACATCGCCCGTATGCACGCCGTCTTCAATCGTTTTGAGCCAGGCGTTGTGGATTTTATCGGCGACGTCGCCCTGGCCGAGGTGATGCAACATCAAAACAGCCGCATGCAACAGGCCGGAGGGGTTGGCAATGCCCTGTCCCGCGATATCGGGGGCGGAGCCGTGGATAGCTTCGAACATTGCGCCGTGCTGGCCGATATTGGACGAACCGCAAAGCCCGACCGAGCCTGAAACTTCTGCCGCGATGTCGGAAATAATGTCGCCATACAGGTTTTCGGTCACGACGACGTCGAAAATATGCGGCGCGGCGGCAATTTTGGCGGCGCCGATATCGACAATCATGTGGTTCTTTTCAAGTTCGGGATACTCCGCGCCTACGCGGTCGAAAACGCGGTGGAACAATCCGTCCGTCATTTTCATGATGTTGTCTTTGGAAATGCAGGTGACTTTTTTGCGGCCATGCGCGCGCGCATATTCAAACGCGTAGCGAATGATGCGCTCCGACCCTGTCTCTGAAATCAGCTTCAGGCATTGCATGACGTTGTCGGTCTGGCGGTGTTCGATGCCGGCGTAGAGGTCTTCTTCGTTTTCCCGCACAATCACCATGTCCATGGTGGGCTGCGTCGTGCGCACAAACGGGTGATAGGATACGCAGGGGCGGATGTTGGCGAATAGCGCCATGGATTTGCGCACGGTGACGTTCAGGCTTTTGAACCCGCCGCCCTGCGGCGTGGTGATAGGCGCCTTGAGAAAGCACTTTGTGCGCGAAAGGGATTCCCACGCGCTGTCTTCGATGCCCGAGGCGATGCCGCGCTTATAGACCTTTTCACCGATTTCGATGGTCTCAATCGCAAGTTTCGCGCCCGCTTTTTCAAGAATGTTCAGCGTGGCGGTCATGATTTCGGGGCCGATGCCATCGCCGTAAGCAACGGTAACAGGTGCGTTTTGCGTCATGATATCCCTCTTGCGGATGTTTAGGTCTTGTTCTTGCAGGTCAGGCGGATAAGCAGATAGCCGAAAGTCGCCGAAACGAGAGAGCCGCCCAGAACGCCCAGACGCACCGGCGCCGCGAATTCATGCCCGCTGAAGGCCAGCGTGCCGATGAAAAGGCTCATGGTAAAGCCGATGCCGCAAAGCGCGCTCAGGGCATAAATCTGGTACCAGTTGGTGTTTTTCGGCATGGGGCAAAGGCCGCTTTTGACGGCGCCGAGGATGGTGAAAAAGATACCCGTCTGCTTGCCGACGATAAGGCCGAGCATGATGCCAAGCGGCAGCGGCTTGAACAGGTCGGCAAAGGCAACGCCTGACAGCGATACGCCCGCGTTTGCAAAAGCGAAAACCGGCATAATCATGAAGGCAACCCACGGGTGCAGCGCGTGTTCAAGGTCGGCAATGATATTGCGGCTTTCTTTTTTACCGCTGCCGCCCTGCGTGCCGTAGGGGATAAAAAGCGCGGTGACAACGCCGGCCAGTGTTGCATGCACGCCCGATTTCAAAACGGCCACCCACAACAGAACGCCGATAATGACGTAGGCGGCGGTACGGCGCACGCCTGCGCGGTTCATAACGGCAAGCATCGCGACAAAAAAGCTTGCAGCGCCGAGCGCTTGCATCGAAAGCCCGTCTGTGTAGAAAAAGGCAATGATGATAACGGCGCCGAGGTCATCGATAACAGCAATCGCCGTCAGCAGAACTTTGAGCGTAACGGGCACGCGTTTGCCAAGCAGGGAGAGAACGCCGAGGGCAAAAGCAATATCCGTCGCCGCTGGGATAGCCCAGCCGTGCAGCAGCTCCGGATGATTGTGGTTGACAATATAATAAACAAGCGCGGGTGCAGCCATACCGCCGACAGCCGCAAGGGCGGGCAGCATCGCGCTTTCCTTGGACGACAATTGACCGCCCAGCAGCTCGCGCTTGATTTCAAGGCCGACCAGAAAAAAGAAAATGGCCATCAGGCCGTCGTTAATCCAGTGCAGCAGGGTTTTCGAAAATTCGAATTCGCCAAAGACGATGCCGAGTTTGCTGTGCAGCAGGTGGTCATAAAAGCTGGCGAGGGGGCTATTAGCCATAATCATCGCAAGGGCGGCGGCGATGAACAGAATGATGCCGCCCGCGGATTCGAGTTTGAAAAAACTGCGTATCCACTGCGTCTTATTTTCGATGTTGTTAAACGCCTTTGAAATCATGGATAATGATATTGGTCTATTAACCAAAAAAATGCAACCAAAACCGTGCATTTCGCGCGCGAAAAATGTCGGGGGATGCCGCCCATGCTGCCGCAGGAAATTATTCGCAAAAAACGTGACGGCCAAACGCTGGCGGAGGATGAAATCCGCGCCTTTATCGACGGCGTGACAAAGGGCAGCGTCAGCGAAGGGCAGGTTGCAGCGTTTTGCATGGCCGTTCTTTTGAAAAAAATGGACATGCCGGAGCGCGTCGCGCTGACGTCGGCCATGGCGCGTTCGGGCACGGTGATGTCGTGGAGCGCGGAAAACCTGCCGGGCCCCATTCTGGACAAACATTCGACGGGCGGCGTCGGGGACAAGGTCAGCCTGATGCTGGCGCCCATTCTGGCCGCTTGTGGCGCTTTTGTGCCGATGCTGTCGGGGCGGGGGCTTGGGCACACCGGCGGGACGCTCGATAAAATGGATGCCATTCCGGGTTATGTGTCGCAGCCGGATATCGCGCTTTTTAAAAAGACAGTACGGGAGGCAGGCTGCGCCATCATCGGCGCAACGCCCGATTTGGCACCGGCGGACCGTATTATCTATGCCATCCGCGATGTGACGGGCACGGTTGAGTCGCTCGACCTTATCACGGCGTCGATTTTGTCTAAAAAACTGGCCGCTGGGCTGGATGGCCTTGTGATGGATGTGAAATTCGGCAGCGGCGCCTTTATGCAGGATTACGGCGATGCCAAGGCGCTGGCCGATAGCATCGTTTCCGTTGCCAATGGCGCAGGCATGCCGACCGTCGGTCTTTTGACCGATATGAACCAGGTGCTTGGCCGTACGGCGGGCAACGCGGTCGAAGTCAAAGAGGCCGTCGATTTCCTCAAAAACGTCAATGTCGATGCGCGTTTGTACGAAGTGACAGCGGCGCTGACGGCCGAGCTTTTGGTTCTGGGCAAGCTGGCCAGGGATACGGACGAGGCGCGCGCAAAAATTGCCGAAGTTATCGGGAACGGAAAAGCCGCCGCGCAGTTTGAGCGCATGGTGCAAACGCTGGGCGGCCCTGCGGGCTTCATCGATGCGCCGGAAAAATTCCTGAAACCCGCGGCGATTGTGCGCGATGTCTTTCCGGATACGGCAGGCCGTGTGGCGTCTATCGACACGCGCGGCGTCGGTATCGGGATTGTCGAGATGGGCGGCGGACGCAGCAAGCCGACGGACACGGTTGACCACAGTGTCGGGCTGACGAACATCGCCGCATTGGGCGAAGAGGTGGGCAAGGGCGCAAGGCCGCTGGCGACGCTGCATGCGCGCGACGAGGCGACATTTGAGCGCATGTCGCAAAAACTGCGCGGGGTCATGACGGTATCGCCGGATGCGGCGGCGGCGGGCGATATTATCCGCCAAAGAGTGGCCGCATGATGGCCAGCGGTAAAAAGGCAGCGAAGAAAACGGCAATGGACGGGCAAATAAAAAAACTGGCGAAACAGGCGATGGCAGCACGCGGACGTGCCTATTGCCCCTATTCAAGCCACCCTGTGGGCGTCGCCATTGTATCGCAAAGCGGCAAGGTTTACGCAGGGGCGAATGTCGAAATCGCCCATTACAAAGGCGTTTGCGCCGAAGCCTCCGCCATATCCGCGATGATAACGGCGGGGGAGCGGCATATCCGCGCCGTAGTCGTGGCAGGGCCGTCGATGGAATATCTTTGCACGCCCTGCGGCGATTGCCGCCAGCGCCTGCGCGAATTTTGCGCGCCGGATGTGCGTATCTATTCACTGTGGAAAGACGGCAACCTTGGCGCTGTGCATACCATGGCGGATTTGCTGCCGCTGAGTTTCGGCCCTGAAAACCTGCAAGAGGTCGGTGCGCTGCCCAAAACGCAGCCCAAAGCCGGCGCGGCAGCGACCGGCGGCAAGCAGAAAAAAGAGCGTGTGAAAAATACCCCCGAAAAACAAAACAAAAAGAACAAAAAAGATGTCAGCCCCGGATCTCTCCGCCGCAGGAACACCCGACCGTCGTAAACAAACCCTTATCGCCATTCTGGCGACTTGCGTGGCCTATGGTTATTTCAACATCGGTGATGCCGCAGTCAAGGTGCTTGCGGGAAAATTCCATTTCTCGCAAATCATCGTCTTTAACTGCATGGTGATTATCGCCTTTATGTGCACCTATGGTGCGGTAACGCAGGGGCGCGCGGCTTTTGTTATCCGCCAGCCAAAATGGGTTTTTCTGCGCGCGGCAATGTCGGTGGTGGTGGGTGTTATCAATACGCTGTCGTTGCCGCATATTCAGCTGACGACTTTTTATACGCTGGTTTTCACATCGCCCTTCTGGGTGGCTATTTTGTCGGCGTTTTTCCTGCGCGAGAAACTTGAGCGGGAAAAAATCGCGGTTATCCTGCTTTGCTTCGCGGTTATCGTTTACATTTTCCGGCCGGGCGGCGGCATGTTTGACATGTGGGCGATACTGGTGCTGTGCGGCGCGTTTTTCTATTCCTGTTCGATGATTGTGATGCGGCATCTGGGCCCGGGGGAAAGCCGTACCATGATTATTTGCAGCGGTTCGGTGTTCAGCATTCTGGCCTGCCTGCCGTTCCTGCCGTTTCATTACATCACGCCGTCGCTTTATGACCTTGGCGTCTTTTTTATGATGGGGGTGCTGGGCGCTATCGGCGTCATGTGCATCGCCTTCGGTTTCCAGACCGCGCCGTCGGCGGCGACGGTGGCGCCTTACCATTACACGCAAATCTTCTGGGGTGCGCTCTTGGGCTATTACCTGTTCGGCGAAGTGCCCGACCAGCGCACCATCATGGGTGCGGCGGTGATTATCGGCGCGGGGCTGTTTCTTATCTGGCGTGAAGCGCGGCGGAAATCGCTGTAGCGGACGTTTTGCCGCTTACATATTCGTTGCGGTGGATTGCTTTTCCTTGCCGTCGATTTCCTGAATGGTCACCCATGCCTGGCGCATGTAGTCATAGCCGGAGGTGACGGTGATAACCATCGCAAACAGGAAACCCGCCTTGCCGATTTCATAGGCGTAGGGGATGAGCATCTGGCCATAAGGCCCTGCCAGCAAAAAGCCGATAAAGAACATCTGGACGGTCATCTTCCATTTGCCCATTTTTGAAATAGGCACGATGACGTTGTAAAGCGCCATAAATTCACGCACGCCCGCAATCAGGATTTCGCGCAGGAAAATAACCACGGCGGGAATAATCCACACGCCATCCAGGCGGTCGAAGGCCACCAGCGCCATCAGCGTGGCGCCAATCAGCATTTTGTCGGTGGAGGAGTCGAGGAATTTGCCAAGCAAGGTGGTCTGACCCGTCGCGCGGGCGATTTTGCCATCCAGAAAATCCGACAGCCCCGCCAGCAAAAACAGGAACACATTCATCCACGCTGCGAAAACCGCCCAGTCCGGCGCACCCTTTTCAAGGTAGAAAAGGCCGAACATGGCCGGA
>DDBY01000105.1 GCA_002334985.1 Micavibrio sp. UBA2020 | reverse complement strand
CATCCAGTTTTTATCGCTATCCCCCAAAGAAATCATCAAAATCGCGCAAAAACACGCCGCCACATTCGAAATGGATGCAGAAACGGAAAGCCGTTTTCTGAAGGTTCGACGCGCGGGACTGGATGCGCAGGAAAAAGGCCTGATTGCCGATGCGGTGGAGCAACGCCTGCACGCGCTTTCCTATATCTGCCTGTCCGCCAAACCCGACAGCGATGGATTTTATATTGCCGCGCGCATCCTGAACAACGCCCTGCAAACCGGCCATGTGAAATACGCCGGCGAGACCGTGACTTTCGACAGCAAAAACGAGCATTGGCAGCACATCAAGGAAACCATCGCGCAAAAATCCGGCACCCGCGACATCGGCGGCACCAAGGCGCTGCAAACCCCCGACATATCCAAGCCGCAGGAAAGCGGCTTCATCGCCCAAATCAAACAGGCGGCAACGCCGCTGAAGATTTAGCCGGAGATTTAATGTGCCTCCGCCCCTTGCGTCATACCGGCGCAGGCCGGTATCCAGCCAAGGCCGACAGGGCTTGATTTATAAAGGGCGCTTCGCGCACGGGATACCGGCCTGCGCCGGTATGACAGGATGCGCCCATCTCTGTGGAATAATTGCAAAACTTCAACGCAGACTTGCAGGCACTACGCGCTTGCTTCGTCTTCAGATTCATCGTCCGCGATTTTGACGGCGCGGACCTTGTCGATGCGGCGGCCGTCCATTTTTTCGACATGCAGCGCATAGCCGCACCACGGCATGCTGTCGCCCTGCTGCGGGAAACGGCCAAGCTCGTGCAACACCAGCCCGGCGATAGTCGCAAAACGTCCATCAGGTTCGTAATCGACACCCAGGCGCGTGCGCGCGTCGTAAATCGACGTCATGCCGTCAATCAAATAGCTGCCGTCTTCTTGCGGGGCAATCAGCTGCTCGTCCGGCGCGTCCATGTCGGGGAATTCGCCCGCGATGGCCTCCAGCAAATCAACGTGCGTGACCACGCCTTCGACGCTGCCGAATTCGTCAATAACGACGGCGATTTCCACGGGCTGCTTGCGGAAGATTTCCAAAAGCTCCAGCACCGAGGTGCGCTTTTGCACAAGCAAAGGTTCATGCAGAATTTTCGACGTCAGCGCATGGCTGTCGGTATTCAGGCAGGCAACCAGAAAATCGTCGCGGCGCAGGATGCCCATGACGTTATCCATCTCCCCGTCCGCCACCAGAATGTGGGAGCGGTTCATGGCTTTCACCTCCGCGAAAATTTCTTCGCTGGTGTCCTGAATGTCGATGTATTCAAGGTCGATGCGCGGGGTCATGATGGTATGCACGGGGCGCGCCGACAGGTTCAAAACACCGCGCAGCAGGTCTTTTTCCGCATCCGACAAAACGCTGGCCTTGCCCGCTTCTTGCAGCAGAACGCCCGCTTCCTGCATATCGCCATGGCCGTTTTCGGCCGCCGGCTTCGCCCCCAGCAGGCGCAAGATGGCATCCGCCGTGCGCGCCTTGACGTTGGTATCTTCCGTCACGCGTTTTTTCAGACGCGCCTGCGCGAACTGGTTGATGGCCTCGATACCGACAGAAAAACCGATAGCGGCATAGAGATACCCCTTGGGTATCGTCGCGCCGAGACCTTCGGCCACCAGCGCAAAACCGACCATCAGCAAAAAGCCAAGGCAGAGCATCACCACCGTCGGGTGCGCGTTCACGAAATTCGACAGCGGACGCGCCGTCAAAATCATGATGACCATCGCAATCGCCACGGCCAGCACCATCATGGACAGGTGGTCGGTCATGCCGACCGCTGTAATCACGCTGTCGAGCGAGAAAACGGCGTCCAGCACAAGGATTTGCGCAATCACCATCCAGAATTTGGCTTTGTAGCGGCTGTCGCCTTCTTTGTGGCCGCGGCCTTCCAGACGGCCGTGGATTTCCATCGTCGCCTTGAACAAAAGGAAAAAGCCGCCGCCCAGCAAAATAAGGTCGCGCCCCGAAAACGGGTGGTCGCCGACATGGAAAAGCGGCGCGGTCAGTTTGACCATCCACGAAATGGCCATCAGCAGCAGCACGCGCATAATCAGCGCGAGCGCAAGGCCGAGCGTGCGCGCTTTGTCGCGCTGGCGGGCGGGAAGTTTATCCGCGAGGATGGCGATGAAAACAAGGTTGTCGATGCCAAGGACAAGTTCAAGAAGAACAAGCGTCAAAAAGCCTGCCCAGGCCGTAGGTTCAAGAACCCATGCGAAATCTAACATTTCATGCGGCTTTCATTTAGGTGAAAGCCCTATCGCCTTCCGTTTTGTTAAACCTTTTCGACCTGGCTGAAATCCAGCTCAACCGGCGTGGAGCGGCCGAAGATAGAAACAAGAACTTTAAGACGGGATTTGCCTTCGTCCACTTCCTCAACCGTACCGTTGAAGGAATTGAAGGGGCCGTCGCAAACCTTGACCTGCTCGCCGATGTCGTAGGACACGGACGGACGCGGACGTTCTGCCCCGTCGGTCATTTGCTTGATAAGGCGCTGCGCCTCGGCTTCGGAAATCGGCTGGGGCTTGGTGCCCGCCGCGCCGAGGAAACCGGTCACTTTCGGCGTGTTTTTGACAAGGTGCCAGGCTTCGTCATTCATGTCCATTTTGACAAGAACGTAGCCGGGGAAGAATTTACGCTCTGCGTTGACCTTCTGGCCGCGGCGCATCTCGACGACTTCTTCGGTCGGCACCATCACTTCCTCGATAGATTCGGAAAGGCCGCGTTTTTGCGCGGTTTCGAGGATGGAGGCGGCGACTTTCTTTTCAAAGCCGGAGTAAACATGCAGAACGTACCAACGGATGGCCATGATGTTGCGATATCCTTTAATTAAATCCCGAAGCGTTAAACCCGTGCGTTACCTGACAATCTTAGTGGCCGAAACCGAGGATGAATTCGACGCCGGAAGAAATCATCCAGTCCGCGAACATCAGCAAAAGCGAGAAGAAAACCACCATCAGAAAAACCACGAACGTCGTGGTCGTCGTTTCCTTGCGCGACGGCCAGGTGACTTTTTGTGCTTCCTGTTTGACTTCGCGCCCGAATTGAACGAGTTGTTTCGCCATGGTTTTAAATACCTGCCTGTTGTGCCGATATGCCAGCCTGATAACGCGGTCGCCCGCGCCCCCGCATACTGCGGAGAGTTTATCTATCGTTACTGGCGGTGAAGAAGGATGGCAGGAGCGGAGGGACTCGAACCCACAACACCCGGTTTTGGAGACCGGTACTCTACCAATTGAGCTACGCTCCTAGAGCCTGTCCTTCATCGCGCCGTCTTCCTCCCGCGACCCCTCGTTTCCGGAGGCCGGATTTGCGAGTTTTCATCATGGGGGGAAAATAACGATGGGTGATATATAATCCCGCCTTCGCGTTTTTGCAAAGGGAAAATGAAGCATAATACGCAAAAATAGCCGCCGCGCAGGGAACGGACGCGCCCCTTGCCCCGCCTGCCGCAGGCGCTGCAACCGCCCCGCGCGATGGCCTCTGCGAGTCGCCCGCAGCGCGCGCCGCGCCCCTGCCCGCTGGAATTTCATTCCAAATATATGAAATATATAAACAATATACCATTTTTATGCATTTTATGAAAAACAACGTAGAATAATCAGACATACAGACACCGCACACCACGGAAACAGCCCGTTTAATAAGAAACAGCGAGTTTAAAATGTCACCCTCTGCATCCCGCACCCTGCGCCTTGCCTTTGCCGCCACGGCTGCCGCCGCATTGCTGACGGGCTGCGACATGCGCAACAACGACATCGGCCCCACCGCCGAGCGGGACGAGCTGAAGGGCAGCACCCTGCAAGAGCAGGTTTTCACCGGCGGGCCGCTGCAGCCGCACACCACCCTCTCCGCCCGTTTTTTGAAACCCGGACAGCGGTACTATGCGCAAGGCTCCCTGACCATCGAGGGTGACATTCCGGAAAAAACGAGCATTACCGTCAAGCACGGCGAACTGACCGTCAAAGGAGATGTCGGCAAGGAAGCGCGGCTCGATGCCGCCATCCCGCTGGTCACCCATACCGAACATTGGCGCGGCCCCGGCTATTGCTACCGCCCGCTCAAAGGCAGTTTTGGCTACAGCGCGTTTTGCAGCCACTCCAAAACCATCGTTGACGGCATGAAATACGACGATGCCGACCCCGCCATCCGCGTGACGGGGCGCGCGCATGAAACGGCGAAGCTTTCTTCGGCGGGCGCTATCGAAGTGCGCGGCACAACGCTGCAACCGGCGCAATATCCGGTTTATGTTGCAAAATAACAAACACTTAAATAAAATGTTTCATGTGTAACATTCGACATTATGGCCGAATGTCTCGCTCATCCATCACTTCCGATGCCACCCCCAGCCCCCTCTAATACCATCCATACCGGAGCACCATGCCCCTTCTTCCCCTGTTCGAAAAACTTAGCGCCAAAACGGGCAAGCTGAGCCCCATCCTCACCCCGCAGCGCCTGATGAGGATTGCCGCAGGCATGGCGATTTGGGTGATTGTCCTTGGCATTGCCGCCTATCTTGACCCGAAAGGCGCAGCCCGCGCGGCGCGCAGCCTTCTCGTTTGCGGGACGCTCGCGGGCGCGGCTGTTTTTCTGGTGTTGGTGGCCGATACCGCAGTCAAAATTCTGCTGGGAAAGCGCGCGCTTGATGGCAAACTCGGCATGCGCCTTGCGACGGCGCTTTCTATTGCCCTGCTCGTTTGCGGCCTTCTCTGGCTCACCACCCTGTTGAAATAGCCTTTATATATTTTTTAATTATACTTATTAATAACAGTAGGATAGTAATAATACCTTAGGTTACGCCTTAATCAAAATATTCACGGAAAATTTCATGTGTTTTATTAACTCGCTCAAACATCTTTTTCTTTTTGCCTATATCTTTTCTGCGCTGCCCGCGCAGGCTGCCGATGCGCCGCGCAGCCGTGACGATGTTTATAAAATCGTCAAAGGCGCCAAGACTTTTGGCCCCCGCGGCTATGGCTATACCTTCAAGTCGCTGGACAAGCTGGCGGATAAACTGACCGCCGCCGACACCCCCGCGCTGCTCGCCCTGCTCAAGGACGGCGACGCCGCAACAGGCGCCAGCTTCGGCCTTGCCGCCCTTTGCGCGGACGGGCTTGCGGCGCTGAAGCCCGCGATTGAAAACGACCCCAAGCTGCCGCTCGACCGCGCGCGGGATGTTTTGCATACCATACAGCATTTTGACAAATGCGATGCCGATGCGCGTGCCGCCGCCGAAGCCCTGCACCCCCAAATTGACGCCGCCTTTGCAAAGCGCAGCGCCCACGCGCTTGCCACCCAAAAAGCCGCACAGGAGGAACTGGAACAGCACAACATCCGCCAGATGAAGCAGCTCGACCCCGCCGCCCGCAAAACCCTGACACAGGAAGAGCGCCAGCAGATTCTGGACGAAAACATCCGCGCCCTCGGCCTCGACGGCGCACGCACGCCGGAGCAGGAATTGCTTTACCAGAAAATGAAGCAAAGTCTGATGGGCAACGCCCCTTAAAAAAACCGCGCAAACGGCCTCAGGGCTGCGGCGCTTTGCGGCGGCGGTAGGTTTGGGGCGCTTTCATCAGCACCACGTCTTTTTCGGCAATCGCACCGTAAAGCGGCGGCAAGGGCGGTGGCGGCGGTGGTGGTGGCGGCTCCGGCACTTCGGCGCCGTGCTGATACCATTTCTTTTCCTTGCCGCGGATAACCGCCGGGCCGTCATCGCGGTGCAGGACGCCATCCAGAAACCACGACTCCCCGCCGTCCGCATGCTCAATCGCCGGGCCGTCCTTACGGTGCAGTTTGCCGCGCAGCACCCATTGGCGCATGCCGTCGGCCTTGACGGCGGCGGGGCCGTCTTCGCGGTGCAGCTCGCCGTTTTCGTACCAAAAAAGGCTGCCATCCGCCGTTTCCATGGCCGGGCCGCCGATGCGGTGCAATTTACCGCGTTCAAACCATTCGCTGTTGCCGTGGCCGGTGCGCGCAGGCGCACCGATGCGGTGCAGAAGGCCGTCCTGATACCACGCCTCGCGCCCGTCTTTGTAAATGACCGCGGGGCCGTCGTCGCGGTGCAGTTTGCCGTTTTTGTACCACTCCAGCCGCTCGCCATCGCCGACGATAACGGCAGGGCCGTCCAGACGGTGCCATTCGCCCTTGGCGTTGCGCCATTCCTGCCCGCCGTCTGTGCGCGGCTCCATAGTCACGATGTCCTGGGCGGCAGACGCCTTTTGTGCGGCCTGCGCGGTAGATGTATTTTGCGCGGCCGCTGTAAACGGCTGCGCTGCGCCGCCGTTATGTGCCGTGGTGTTTGGGTAAGTCACCGGTATATTTCCTTTTCATCGAAACATCCGGCTCTTTTTTCGCCTGTGCGCGGCGGGCGGCATAATGCCGCAAACCTTGCGCGGGGTGGAAACAGGTGAGCCAAAACATGCCCCGCGAAATACGCTCAGGAAAACTTTGACCAGTATAACATATTACGGCCGCAGGCACAGTGCCGCGTAAATTACGCATATATTTCAAAACATTGCGATAAGCCGCCACCGAATGCCCGCACGGCGGCGGGCATAACGCCGCGTTAAATTCAGCGCAGACGGGGATACACGGCTTTGTTTTGGCCATTGCCCCTTTTTGTCATACCGGCGCAGGCCGGTATCCAGTGCGCGCAGCGCCTTTTTGTAAATCAAGGCCTGTCGGCCTTGGGCTGGATACCGGCTTGCGCCGGTATGACGGGGTGGCAGGTTTGCACGTTTTTATTTTTACGGCGCGGCAGGTTTGCGCGCCTGTGCCGCGCGGTAGAGTTTTGCGCCTTGTGCCGACTTGGCGTCGGCCTGCACGCGGGCGCTGGGGGCGATTTTAAAAATACGTTCGCGGATTTTGTTGATGGCTTCGGGGTTGCCGTCTTTGACTTCGATTTCAATCTCGGCGAATTTCTGGCTTTCGCCCGTTTCGGGCAGCAGGATTTCACCAACGTCAAAGGCCAATTCCACCTCGCCCCATTCCTTGCCTTTTCCGGCTTCGACGTTGAAATAACGCCGCTCGATAGCTGCTGTAAAAATATGCTTCAGGCTTTTGCCCTTGAACGGTTCGATTTTTCCATCCGCTTCCGCATCGCTTACGCGTGACAAATCGGCCTGCGGCCCCTCGACAAGGTCTTTGCATTCCTTGCGGTAAAGCGCATCGGCCACGCGCCCCGCGGCGGGGGGCAGGTCGAATTTGACGGTTTGTTCGTGGCTGCCCAGCTTGCCCTTTTTGCCGGGTTTATACTGCACACGCACCGAAATGCCCGCGTCGTGCATTTCCAGCGCGGGCGTATCGAAATAGGCGCGCGGCAGATATTTGTGGGCAATATCGGATTTGCCGACCTCGGACGAAAATGCCTTGAACACCTTTTCAAGGTCTTCGACGGAAAGGGAGATTTTAAGCTCCAGCTCGTCTTCGGATTTATGCGGCTTGGTCATGCACAGTCCCTTTCTTGTCCAAACGCTCAGGGCGACGGCGGGCGCTTGATGCGCGGGCGGATGTTCATGGGCGGCAGGATGGGTATATCCTGCGGCTCCGGCGGTGGTGCGGGCGGGCGATGGCTGCGCCCCATCAGAATAACAGATTGCGCGGCAATATGCGGCGGCAGCGTGCCTGCGTAAAACTTGGCAACGCCGCGGTGGTAATTGGGGCGGTCGGCATTGGGCTTGCTGTCGTCGCTTTCGATGGAATAGGCCGTGACCTGCGACAGATATTCCGCCGGCACCTGCGCCAGCACATCTTTGACGCTGGGGGTGAAATGCGACGGCATCACGGCACGGTGCACGGTGGTGACCACGGCAAGCAGTTTCATGCCCTTCGCTTTTTCCAGCACATGCACATCACCCACATCGGCCCCCCTGTCGGGCGCAGTGCGGTCAAGATGCGGGGCGGAAATGAAATGCAAATGACCGTCGCTGGCCTTGCGCACCTGTTTGATACGAAACGCGCGGGCGAGCAATTCCTGCTCGTCCAGCGCGGGGACATCCCAAGGCTCCTTGCTTTTGGCCATGCGCGGGGCGCTATCCTGTCAAAAGGGTTAACGGGCGATAGGTCTGGTCTGTGGTAAAAGGATACCACATCTTACCCCCGATACCCCTTATGTCAAGCAATAATCCTGCTCTTTGCGCTGTAAACGCCCGCTGTTGCCCGCTGTTGGTTGACAATTTCAGGGGCGGCGGGTACGAATATGGCAAGTTTTCAATCAGTGGAGTATCCCATGCGTAAACAAATCGCATCCCTGACTGCCGCCTTTACGCTGGCTGTCGCGGGGCTCGTGGCGCCTGCCGCGCAGGCACAGACTGTTCCCGTGCACCCGACCACGACGGTCAACAGCCCCTACTACGCCGATAACTACGTCAGCCAGCGCGACATCAATACCGTTGCGCAGGCGCTGGGCGTGCGTGAAGCCTATCCGCTGGCGGGGCGCGGTTTCAGCTCCGGCATCCTCAACCGCACGGGGCAGCATATCGGGCTTGAATACACGCTGAACGGCAACGGTTATGCGACGGTTATCCGCGCCTATAACCTTGACGACCCTGCGGCATCGCGCCAGTTCTCGCTCGCCAAGGGTGACGCCATCCGTACCGAAAACACGCTGGCAGCCCGTTTCAACCGCCCCGCGCGTCAGGTCTATGCGCAGCCGCAATACCGCCCGAACGCGGTGGATGTAATTGCCGCCGTCGGCCTTCTGTACATCGCGCACGAGGCGATTACCAATGACCGTCACGACCGTCATCATCGCCACTACACCCCGCCGCGCCGTGACCGCCATGACCGCTACGACCGTCATGACAGACACGACCACCGCCGCCACCGCTAAGCGCGCGGGCGTCGATACGCCTTAAACAAAAACCCCCGCAGCATAATGCTGGCGGGGGTTTTCGTTATCTTATTCAGGATGGATGCGCTATCTGCCGCCGCGCAGCGAAAGGCTGAGCGCCTTTACACGCTGCGGCTGCTCTTGCGCAGGTGTCCAGTCCGCAGACAGGATTTCCGACGGCGATTTGCCGCCCAGCTGCGCACGCGGGCGTGCGAACCATTTGCCGATACCGTCAGGCGTATAGGCACCTTCGAGGTCTTCAATCACCCCTGTGACAAAATCCGCCCGCGCCGCATTGCCACCCGCCATGTTTTCAAGCGTTGCCGCAGTCATGCCGGCGCGCGCCGCCCAGTGGTTGAAATCTTTTTTCATTTTTCTGCATCCCGCGAGATTTATTTACCGGCCGCCACCTGCGGCATTACTTACCGGCCGCCACCTGCGACATTATTTTTCGGCCGCGACCTGCGGCATTATTTATCGGCCGCGACCTGCGACCAGTCAACAATACCGCGGCCATCTTTGTTTTCGCTGCTGCGCGCGACCAAAAGGCTCAGGTTGATTTTCTGCTTTTTCTCGTCGCCGTTTTCGGTGCTGTGATAAAGCGTCATGGGCAGAATGATATGCCAGCCATAGGCACCATCGACCAGCCCCTGCTGCACCACCGCCCCCTTGCCCGCAGGCGCGGCGATAAGGGCGCGTTTTTGTTCGACCACGATATCCAGAAACTGCGTCGTAACCATGCCTTGGGTGAATTTTTGCCAGCCGTCGCGGGTGAAATACCCTGCAATCACGCGCATGCGCTGCTGATAATCGCGGTGGCCGAAGGTAAGGCTGGCCACCGCCGCCTCCGTCGCCCAGGCGGTGATTTCATCATCGGTCATGTCCGGCTTGCCCAGAAGGTTCTGGCTTTCCACGGCGGCGGGCGGCACGGCGGGCATGCGAATATCCTGTGCGTGCGCGGCGGCCGGAAAAACCAGCAGTAAACGCACCATCAGGTAAAAGCGCACCGCCATGACGTTTACGCCCCCTGCTGCGGCTGGCGGCGGTTTGTGCGTGCGGCCAGCGTAGCCTCGGCGGCAACTTCAGGCGCACTATCGGCGCCGCGCACAGCCGTTACCAGCTGCCCGACCGTTTTGCCCCCGCCGATGTCAAAAGCCATCAGCGTTTTTGCATCCATGTCAAAACGGCTCAGAAACGCGACGCGCAGACGGTCGGCATCGACGCTTGCAAAATCATCCAAAAGCGCGCGGCGGGCGGTATCGTCATAGGTCATGCGGTGATATTGCGCGGCGGTTTTCATCAGCGTGCCGATGTCGTCCATGCTGTCGGGCGCGCGCGTCTCCAAAACGCCGTGACGGCGCAGGTTCGGCATGGTCAGCTGCAGGCTGAGCGCGTTATCGAGAATTTGCACACTCAGTTTCCCCTCGGTCAGGAAATCGCCGACGGTCATGGTCTTGCCGAAAACCTCGCGGGCGGCGCGGAATCCTTCCGGCGCCGTTTCATCCGGCACGAAGGGCACGCGCAGGCTGAGCAGACGGTCCACAATGTGGCCGACAAGCGTATCGTTATCGCGGCAGGCGAGCGCGTCGAACACGGGCGTCATCTGCTCCGGTGCGACGCTGGCGTATGTTTCATGCAGGCGTTTCTGGCGCTCGCTGCGCGTGGCGAAGCTTTCGGCCACGTCGGTCAGCAAAAGCGCGCGGTAGATTTCATGAAATTTATCGCCCATCGGGTCCACGTTGACCTGAAGACCGCAGCAGGATTTCATGGTGTCAATCAAGGGCTGCGCCTTCTTGCCGTATTGTTCATGGCAATAGGCGTAATAGGCATGAAAACGCGAACGCGGCATGTCATCCGCCTGCAAGAACGCGGGCTTGTGCCCTGCCCCTTCGACGTGCAGGTCCAGAAAGGCGCTGGCGCCATCCAAAAGGCGGCGCAGGGCGCGGTTGCACTGTTCCAGCTCTTCGACGGTGTCGCAGGGCTTGGTCGAAAGCTCGACCTGCCCGCCCGGCTCCAGCGAAATATCGCCGATGCCCGGCAGGTTCAGCCCGACGATGCGGCCTTTTTCCTGTGTCATCTCCGCGCCCTTATACGCAAGGGCGATGTTTTCGAGCAGCATTTCAATCTGGTCGAAACTGGGGGGACGGCCTTCGGGCGTGGTCACGAAAAGCTCAAGCTCCGTGCCTGTCTTGCCGCCCTGTGCGGTCATGACTTTGGCGAGCAGATGCGTTTCGATTTCGGCGCGGTTTTGAAAAACTTGGTCGGGGTTTTGGGCGTGGAATACGCGGGACATGATATGGCTCCGGCTTTGAATGCAATGACTGTAGTGCGTGGGACAACCGGCGTAGGCAGGGCGGGCCGGAAACCGCCGTCAAAATGTTAATGGCTTAACGCCACCAACCGGGGGCTGCCCAGGCCAGAGTCATGGTGGCCATCAAGGCCAGATATATCGCTGCGTTTGCAATCATGCCCACGGGTATAGCCGAGCCCCCGTGCGCCGTCAAGCGCGATTTTATGGAAGATGGACAATTTGAAGCAAAAACCGTGTCATACCGGCGCAGGCCGGTATCCAGCCCATGGTGAACAGGCCTTGATTCATGGGTTCATAAATAGCGCTTTGCGCACTGGATACCGACCTTTCGCCGGTATGACGAAAAATAGAAACGCAGACGCTATGGGCTTACCCGCCGTGCGGCAAATAATAGGTTTTATCCGCCGTGCGGCTCCTGCGGCTTTTGCGCCGTAATGGCGGGGCGGGCGCCGTGTTCCGGCTCGGGGCCGAAAACACGTTTGCCCACGGCAACCGCAAAACGGAAAGCCTTGGCCAGCACGCTGCTGCCCTTGCCAAGCGTACGTTTCAGCCCGTCCGCCGCGACATGTGCGGGCGGCGCAAAACGCTCCAGATTGGCCTTGAGGCCGCTCTCCAGCGCACCGCCGTCTTTGAGCTTGCCGACGTATTCTTTCAAACGTCCCGCGTATTCCTTGACTTCCTTCGCCGCATCTTCGTCTTCGACGGCGCGGCGGCCGCGCTGGCGCGCCAGCATGTCAATCTCGCGGTTGTTGATAGCCTTGAGGCAGGCGATGGCCACGGTGGCCTGAACGCGCGTGTTGCTGTCGCGCGCGACTTTTTTTACGCCCTCCAGCACGGTCGCAAGATTTTTATATTCGCGGCGCGTCCAGATGGTTTCTGTGGGCGGGGCGAATTCGGCCTGTGCAAAACGGCTGCCCGAAGGCTCCGCGCTCAGGATAATTTTTTCAATACCGCCGAACGTAAAAGGCGCCGCTTCGGGGGCCGCCGGTTTTTTCGGCTCGCCGATAGGGGTGCCCGGCGCCGCGAGGGTGATATGCGCGATGTCCTCTGCGCGTTTCGCTTTATACGCATCAGATACGGCCTGCAGCGTTTTCAGCCACGGCTTGGTTTCGGGGTCGAGCGGCTTTTCGCCGTTCACAATTGCCTCGGTCGTTAAAAGCGTTGTCAGCAGGACGCGCACATCGGGCGCGACGTTGCGGCCGCCTGCGGCTTTCGCTTCTTCCGTTTTTCCGCTCAAGGTTTCCGTCTCGCGCAGAACCGCGCTTGAATAGCCGAGCATTTTTTCGTGGTGTTGCAGCGCGCCCGCTTTATCGCCCGCTTCGAAGGCACGCAGCGACTGGTCCATCTCCATCACCATCAGGCCAAGGCGGTTTTTCACCGCGCCCGTGGTCGGCAATGTCTGGGTTTCGACAAAAATTTGGTCGAGCCCTTTATAGAGTTGGTATTCGCCTGCTTCGATAACGTCCGCGCCGGACGTGTCTGCCGCTGAAGTCATGTTTGTGTACACCCTTACTTCTTTTATATTTTTTGTAGTTTTGTTTTTATTTTATGCGCCGTTTGTTTTGCCGTTTGTTTTGCCGTTTTTTGCTTGCCGCTTTTTTGTATCGGCTTTTTTATTCCTGTATCTGCCGCCTGCCCCCGCGCGACAATAGCGCGGAAACCTGCAGCACTGCCCAAGCCATTGCTTGCGCGCGTCAATTTATCTGACGAATAAATTCTAACACGGCGGTTATGGATACTCAAGAAATCTGAAAAATATTTAATATTTTCATATACTTAAATAAAGCCCGCCGCGGAGTTCTGGACAACCCCCGCCCCGCACGCTATCTTCCCCTTTATAAGGCGCGGGTGGAGCTCGATGGTTGAGTTCTAGCCTTCCAAGCTAGCTGTGCGGGTTCGATTCCCGTCACCCGCTCCAAACAAAAAGCCGGACGTTTACGTCCGGCTTTTTGTTTTGGCGTCTGGCCGTGATTAGAACCGTGCGGTGAGCGAGCCGAAGAGGCGGAGGTCTTTGTCGCCTTCGGTTTCAACGGTGCGCGTCAGCGGCATGGCGGCTTCGAAGGTGCCGGCCAGATTGTCGTTCACGTTCACGCGCAGGCCGAGACCGGCGGAAGCGATGGAGCGCTGGCGGTCTTTGACAACCGTGCTGTCGTTGTCCCATACCTTGCCGATGTCATAGAAACCATACACCTGGCTGAAATTCACCGGCACACGCACAGGGTTGTTGAGGCGCAGTTCAAGGCGGCCTGCAACGCCGTCTTCGCCCGTGATTTCGGAGTTGTTATAGGCGCTGCCGTAATTGATGCCGCCCACGCCGAATTCTTCGGACGCCAGCAGTTTGTGCGCGGATTTCTGCCCCTGTACGGAGCCGAAAAGCTCAATCATATTCGTCACACGCTGGATGCGGGAGATTTCCATGGTTGCTTTGAAAAATTCAGGCTCCCCCCGCTCGCGCGTCGGGTTCAGGCTGTCTTTTTCCTTCATGTTGAGGATGTCGATACCCTTGCTCAGCTCCGCATTCACGGTGTTGAGACCGAGGAAGCCGTCGGTGAACTGGTACGTCCCCGCAAGGCGCAGCACGCGCAGGCGGTCTTCCGTTTTGCCGAGGCCGAGGTTATCGTTGCGTTCCGTATCGATGTAGTTGAAGCGCAGCGTACCGTAGAGGTTTTGCTGGCGGGTGCGGATGAAGGGATGCATGACCTCGATATTCGCGGAGCGTGCGAGGCCTTCGATATCGAACGGCGTCAGGCTGTAGCCCGGCTCGGTCGAGGTGATGCTGTAGCCCACGCTCACGCGGGTGCCTTCGTGGTTTATCGGCTGCGACCAGGCAACGGAGCCGAAATCCAGTTCACGGTCCGGCCAGCCGTCGGGCGCGGTCACAAACTGGAAGCTGAGCCCTTCGTACAGGCCGAACATGTTGTTGAGGCGGCCGCCAGCGTTGACCTGCAGCGGGCCGAGGAAACGGCTGCCGCGGTTGTCAATCTGGAAGAACGCGTCGTAGGCTTTGCGCTCCACAAAAATCGTGACATCGGACGCACCGACCACGTTCGGCGAGGGCGAGAGAACCGCACGCGCGGACATGCCCGGCAGGTCGTTGATGAGAAGGATATAACGCTCCAGCGTTTTGGAGTTCAGCGGCTTGCTGGCGTTGATTTTTTTGGCATAGCCCTGCAAGAACGCGGTATCGACGCCCATGCCGCCTTCGACGGAAACTTTATCGACGAAGCCCTCGACCACGCGCATGCGCACCGTGCCGCCGTCAATCGTTTGCGGCGGAATGACGACCTGCGTCAGGATGTAGCCTTCATTGCGGTATTTCGCGGTCAGCTGCGCGGCGATGTCATACACATCGGCCAGCGTGATTTTGGTGCCGACTTTATCCTGATAAACCGCAGACAATGCGGCATCGTCGTAAACCGATGCGCCTTCGATAACGATTTCTTTCAGCGTCAGCGTGACTTTGTCCGCCCCTGCGGGGGCTTGCGCGGCGCTGCCTTGCGCGGTGATGCTGCCTTTGAATTCCGTCAGGCCGGGCGCTTGCTGCGGGGCGATTTGTCCGCCGGCACGCGACGGCTCCGCCGAGCTGGGCACGGACTGCGCGAGCGCAAATTGCGGCGCAATGACAGAAAGGAATGCGGCTGCAGCCGTGAAAGCAAAAAGACGACGTATCATGAAAAGATTCCCGAAAAGCGGTCAAATGTTGAGTAACACTATAATTTTACAGGCGAAAAATCCAGCGGGGATAGCATATTGCGGGCAAAGAAAACCCCCGGCTGCGTGATTTTGCACACAGTCCGGGGGTTTTCTTTTGGCTTATGTTAACCGCCGCAGGCCGCTTGGTCAGCCAGAATGCTGCTGGCATCTTCGCCGAGGTCAAGGTTGACCGCGCCGCCGCTGCCGATGTTGTTCCAGCATGCGCCTTTGGTGATGGGGCTCTGCGTGCCCTCGCCTGCTGCCGGCTCCATGTTCGCCAGTGCCTCTGCCGTATCGCCGCCGGCTGCCGGTGCGATATTGGCGAGGTCCTGAACGTTGAAGAACGGACGCGGCGTAATGTCACGGCCAATGCCCGTGCGCGGCAGACCCGTCACCAGTACCGCGGCGCGGCCGCTGCGGTAGCTGTTGGCCGGATAGCGGCGCAGGATTTGGTTATCATCAAACAGCGCATAGCCGGCGAAGATTTGGCCGAGCGTGTTATCGTCGTCGTGGTCGTTGATTTTCGATTCAATCGCCAGCAGCTGCGCCGCGCTCATCAAGCCGCCCGAAACGCCGTCATAGGTCGCCAGCGTGCCGTCGATGATGGTGGGCGTGCCCGGCTCGAAGAATGCACCGTTACGCAGGTCGATATAATAATCCGTCTGACCCTGGAATACCGTCGTGCCGATGGTATCGCCGACAAGGCGCAGGCCGGTGTAGCCGACGGACGGGTAATAGGGCCCGTCGAAGACCATCGCCGTGCTGCCGCCCTGGAACAGGTTGGACTGATGCGAAAGGTCAATCGCGCCGCTCTTCGCATAAAGGCCAATCGTGTTGCTCAGGAAGCTGTTGCCGCGGATATCCAGATAGCCGTTGTTCAGCGCCGTTGCGTCCAGACCGACGGCGTTGTTTGCCACCGTGTTGCCTGCAATCAGCACCAGCGTGCTGCCCGAAGCCGTATCCGTCACGCCGCCACCGTTTTCGTTGGTGCCGATACGGATACCCGCGTTGCCCGCGCCCATGCTGTCGATGTCGTTGAACACGACAGCCACCAGCGCGGAATTGGCAATTTCGATACCGTCATCGCCAAAGCTGCGGATGCTGTTGCCCGCCAGCGCGGTCATCAGGCTGTAATCCACGCGGATACCGTCGTTGGCGACATCCTGAATGTCGTTGCCGACAGCCGCCACGCCCGCCGTGTAGAACAGGCGCATACCGTCATAGAATTTGCTGATGTCGTTGCCCGCGATGAAGGCGAAGGCGCTGTTGGTGACCGAAATCCCCGCGCCGCCGCCGTTTTCGATGTCGTTGCCGACAATCGCGGAGAACGCCGTCAGGTCGAGGCTGATACCATCCTGCGCGATGTTGCGCACCGCGTTGCCGATGATGCCCGTAAACAGGCTTTCTTCAACCGCGATACCGTTGCCGAGCGCGCCATTAACCGCGTTGCCCGCAATCAGCGTACCGATGCCACGGCTGACTTCGATACCGTTATCGCCCGATGCAATGACGCCGTTGCCAGCAACAACCGTGCCGACAACGTTTTCGAGGTCGATACCATCACCGCCCGAACCGGCAACACCGTTGGCAACCACGCCCGTCAGGGCGGCGTTGCGGATGTTGATGCCGTCGTTGCCGCTGAGCGCGACACCGTTCAGGGTGACCAGCGTACCGACAGCGTTGCTGATTTCGATACCGTTATCACCCGATGCAATGACACCGTTGCCAGCAACAACCGTGCCGATAACGTTTTCGAGGTCGATGCCGTCACCGCCCGAACCGGCAACACCGTTGGCAACCACGCCCGTCAGGGCAGCGTTGCGGATGTTAATGCCGTCGTTGCCGCTGAGCGCGACACCGTTCAGCGTGACCAGCGTGCCGACAGCGTTGCCGATTTCGATACCGTTATCACCAGACGCAATCACGCCGTTGCCAGCAACAACCGTGCCGATAACGTTTTCGAGGTCGATACCATCACCGCCCGAACCGGCAACACCGTTGGCAACCACGCCCGTCAGGGCGGCGTTGCGGATGTTGATGCCGTCGTTGCCGCTGAGCGCGACACCGTTCAGGGTCACCAGCGTGCCGAGAGCGTTTTCAATCTCGATGCCGTTATCGCCCGATGCAATCACGCCGTTGCCAGCAACAAGCGCACCCACCGTATTTTCGAGGTCGATACCATCGTCACCCGACAGCAGCACAAGGTTGCCGGAAACAACTGCGCCCGCCGCGTTCTGGACGTTGATGCCATCTTGCGCGCTCAGGCCGACGTTGTTGTCCTGAATGCTGACGCCCAGCAGGTTGACGGCCTGAATACCGTTCAGACCCGAAAGGCCGACATTGTTGCCGGAGATGTCATAGCCAACCGAATTTGCAACGCGGATGCCGTTTTCAGCCGACAGCAGTACGTTGTTGTTGGTCACGCTGCCCGTTGCGGTATCGACGTTGATGCCATTGAGACCAGTGCCGATAACCGTGTTGCCGTCGATACCGACCGCAAGGCTGTCCGTCACGTTCACGCCGTTTTGCAAGGCGAGGCCGATGAGGTTCCCCTCCACCGCTACGCCCGCAGACTGGTCAACCGAGACGCCGTCACCTGCGCTCAGGCCGACGTTGTTGTTTTTGATTTCAACCAGCGCGGATTTTTCTACGGCAACGCCATCGTCACCCGTCAGCAGAACCGTGTTGTTATCGATGGATACAGCGAAGCCTTCGGACAGGTTGATACCGCGGCCGGTGGTTGCACCGACAAGGTTATCTGTCACCTGAACGCCCGCCACACGGCTGAGGTCGATGCCGTTGCCGCCCGTCAGACCAACGTCGTTGCCCTCAACATTGAACAGCGCCGCGTCGGTCAAGGCAATGCCGTGACCCGTGGTGCCCAGAACCGTGTTGTCCGCAACGGCGCCCAGCAAGCTGGACTGGACATCAATACCGTTGCCGCCCGTCAGGCCGACAGTGTTGCCCGCGATGTTGACAGCAAGCGCGTTTGCCGCGGCGATACCGTGCGTCGCCGTGCCTGCAACCGTGTTGCCGGAAACATTGGCCAGCGCGACTTCGTCAAGGCTGATACCATTGCCGCCCGCGAGGCCGACCGTGTTGTCCTCAACCGTCACCAGTGCGGATTTTTCTACGGCAACGCCGTCTTCACCCGTCAGCAGAACCGTGTTGTTATCGATGGATACAGCGAAGCCTTCGGACAGGTTGATACCGCGGCCGGTGGTTGCACCGACAAGGTTATCGGTCACCTGAACGCCCGCCACGCGGCTGAGGTCGATGCCGTTACCGCCCGTCAGACCAACGTCGTTGCCCGCGATTTGCAGCAGGCCGGATTCGAACGCGGCAATACCATGACCCGCCGTGCCCAGCACGATGTTGTCGGTCACGGCCGCAAGCGCAACCGTATCAAGGTCGATACCGTTCGCACCCGTCAGACCGACGGTATTGCCGGAAATAGCCAGCAGGCCGCTGTTTGCCGCAGCGATACCGTGTGCTGTCGTCCCCGCAACCGTGTTGCCGGCAATTGCCGCCGCCGTCACGTTGTCAAGGCTCAGGCCATTTGCACCGGCAAGGCCGATGTTGTTGCCGGTAATGGCAAGGTTCTGGCTGCTGGCGGCAGAAATGCCGTCGCCTGCGGTCACAAGGATGGTGTTGCCATCCACAATCGCGCCGTCAAGCGTTTCAAGCGCGATACCATCGTCGCCCGTGCCGCCCACGGTGTTGCCAAGGATGCTGAGCGTGCCGACGCCCGATGCGCCGATGCCATCGCCACCCGTCAGGGCAACCGTGTTGCCCCAGATGCCGACGCCCATGCCGCCGCTGGCCAGAATGCCCGCGTTGCCCGTCAGGCCGACGTTGTTTGCAAGGATATACGCATTCACAGCATTGATAACCTCGATACCGTTATCGGTGGTGCCGAGGATGGTATTGCCGCTGACCGTACCGTTCTGCGCCGTATCCAGCTGGATACCTTCATCACCATTCAGGCCGACAATGTTGCCGCCGACCGTAAAGCCGTCCGTGCCCGTAACGGAAATACCGTCGCGTACCGTCACGCCGACGTTGTTGCCGCTAACCTGCACGTTGCTGCCGCCGGATACTTCGATACCGTCGCGGCCAGTGCCCAGAACCGTGTTGCCGCTGATTTCAAAATCATAGCCGTCCACCAGCTCGATACCGCTACCCGCGACGAGGGTGACCGTGTTGCCCGTGATGCTGCCGGAGCTGGGGTCAACGAAAATGCCGCTGCCGCCGCTGGCGGAAACGTTGTTGCCGGAAACCGCGACATCCGTCGTGTCAATCACGCGGATACCATTGCGCAGGTTAAGGCTGGTCGTGTTGCCCGTGATGCGCACGTCATCGGAATTCGAAAGCGAAATGCCGTCCTGCGCGGAGCCGCTTACGATGTTGCCTTCGATGTCGCTGTCAGACGCAGACTGGACGACGATACCGTCCAGAAGCGCGCCGTTGACCGTGTTGCCGAACAGCGAGGAGCCGAGCGTGCCATTCACGAAAATACCCGCCTGCAGTGCGCCTTCGACCGTGTTGCCGGAAATGGTGGCGTAGTTGCTGCCCGTCAGGCTGATACCCTTGTTCGCGCCCAAAATGGTGTTGCCGAGCAGCTGGATGTTGCTGCCGCCCGAAACGTCAATGCCCGTCAGGGACAGGGTCAGGTTGTTGTTTTCAACCTTGCTGTCCGTAACGTTTTGCAGGCGGATACCGCTGAGCGCGCCGCCCGTGATGGTGTTGTCCGCGATATCAAGACCGGAAAGACCTTGCGCGGAAATCGCATAAAGCTTGGCATTCAGCGGTGCCGCAGCGTCCAGCGCCACAATTTCAAAACCTTTGAACGCGACGCCGTTTGCGGCAATCGTCACGATGCTGTCGGAAAGCGGCAGCAATGCGCCGATAATTTTCGCGCCGTCCGCCCCCTGAATGGAAACGGTTTTGCCCACGGTCAGGTTTTCGCTATAGCTGCCGGCAGCGACGAAAATGCTTGCCGTGCCGTCGTTTTTCGCCAGATAAATCGCCTGCTGGATGCTGCCATTGGGGCTGAGGACATTCACAACGGATGCCGTCGCATTCAGTTTGCCCTGCGCCATCAACTCATCGCCGATTTTAACTCCCCAAATATAAGAGCCTTGATAGAGTTTTGCGTCTAAATCAATCGTATCTGCTTTTATAGTAAGCGTCTTGTTCTCCGTATAGACATCTGCATTAACCTCTAACTTTGCGGACTGCAGAGTTGCGTTGCCCTTTAATTGAACTTTACCTGTTGAAGGACCACCCAGAACAATCTTTCCATCTATGTTTGTGAAAGTATTTGCCTGAACCACACCGGATAGATTAACGACGCTGTCTACAACCTTTTTAGCCGCACCTGCCGTCATGATGACTGTGCCGCCGTTGGCCTTGATGGTGCCGCTGTTTTCAACCAGCGACGTGTCCAGCTTGTCGGCTGCCAGCGTGATAAGCCCGTCACCGGAAAGGTCAACCGTCACCGTCTTGCCGGAGGCCAGCACGACTTTGCCCAGCTGTGCCGTCAGCGTGCCCGCGTTTTTCACCGTGGGCGCGACGAAGGCCAGAAGGCCGCTGTCTTTGACACTGATATTGTTGCTGAGGTTTTGAATTTTCGCCCCTGCTACCGCATCCAGGTTGGACAGGATGAAGGCGCGGCCTGCGACGAATTCGTCCTTGCTGGCCGCATCCATCGTACCGGTGGAAGCCAAAAGGCTGCCGACATCCACCTTGGCCGATGCGCCAAAGAAAACGCCGTTCGGGTCAAGGATAACGATTTTGCCGTTGCTGTTCAGCTTGCCGTAGATTTGGGTGGGGTCGCCCGCCGCGCCGTTGACGCGGTTGACCGTGGTCGAAGAGCTGTTGAACTGGTTGACGTTGACAGTAGCGGCGGAGCCGATGTTGAAGCTGTCCCAATCCATGACAGTGCGCGTCTGGTTGGTCGTGACGTTCATGGTGTTGCCGGTGGTCGAAATGCCGCCCGTACCCGAAGTGAACGTGCCGCCCGTCGGCAGCGCGGTTGCATCCAGCGCATAAGCAGACGATGCCATGGCCACAATCCCCGCCAGTGTCATTGCGCTGGTCGCCATCAGACGTTTTGCAAGCACCTTGGTGTTCAGGATGCGGGTAATGGCAACGGGTGCGGAGTTTTTCTGGGACATGGGGAGGCTACCTTTTTTAAAACAGCAACGGGATGAAGCGAATAGATACCGGATACAGAAAGTAAATTTGCTTTTCCGCCAGCCGGAATCGCGGCGCAGAAAATGCGCGAAAATCCGGTTTTTGGAAGTGGAAGGTTTTTGCCATAAGTTATGAAATTCGGCAAGTTA
>DDBY01000030.1 GCA_002334985.1 Micavibrio sp. UBA2020 | reverse complement strand
GCGCGGCACAATCACCATCTCGACGGCCTCCGGCGCGGTTGCGGCGGCTTCGGCTTCCGGGCAGGGCGTCCAGCTCATGGCCTCTCCTTGTTTTATTCGGCTTCTTTTGCAGTAATGCCGCCCATGCGGCTTTCGGTCTGCTCGGCCGTCTGCTGGCGGCGCTCCGGCCCCTCGTATCCGCCACGGCCGCTGCGGCGGTCAGGCCCGACGTAGCTGTCAGATACCACAAACTGGCGCGGGTTTTCGACAATGCGCTCGATTTTTTTGGCCAAAGTCTTGGCCGTGAAGGGCTTCACAAGATATTCCGACACGCCCGCATCGCGCGCGCGCGTGACGCGGTTTTCATGCCCGCTGCCCGCCGTCATGATGATGGGCACGAAAGGGTTGGGGCTGCGGTCGGACATGCGGATTTTGCGCGTAAGCTCGATACCCCTATCGGGCGTTTGCAGCCAATCAATAATGACAAGGTCATGATTGCCGCTGGCAAACTTCTCGAACCCCTCGTCCATGCTATAGGCGCTGTCGATATTTCGCTCCGGCACCGTGAATAGCTTGAACACGCCGCGAAAAAGCTCGAACAGCTCCGGCGAGCTTTCGACGATAAGAATCCGGACATTTTTGAAATTATAAGCCAAGATGAGTACCCTGAACGACGGACAAAGAAAACACTGCCCTTACTAAAAAAATACCGCCACGCGGTGCAAATTTCCAGCAGAAAGCAGCGCAGGCACGGGCGGGCACGAAACCGGTCTTGTTTTTCAGTCCGAAAATTCCGATAATCGCGGCCATAGAACATGGAGGAAAGCCTATGCACAGCGTTAAAAATCGTATCTCCATCGGCGAGACCATCGCGGGCAATCCGATTGACATCGTCACCTATACGCTGGCCGCGCCGGTAAAAGGGAAAAGGCTGCACATCCAAAGCGGCATGCACGGCGGGGAAATCACCTATTGGGTGCAGCATCGTCTTTATAAATTCCTGCAAGAAAACCTGAAGGCAGGCGAAGTTGTATTCATTCCCTGCGCCAACCCGGCGTCGTGGGATCAGCGCTCCTATTTCTACACCTTTGGCAAATTCGACCTTTACGATGGCAAGGATTGCAATTCGCATTTCCCCGGCAAGGCGGAGGGCACGCTGCACCAGCGCATCGCCCACGAACTTTTCGCCCTTGCCAAGCAATGCGACCTCGGCCTTGACCTGCACACAGCACGCGCGAGCAACCCTTATGTCATTTTCACCAAAGAATCCTACCTGCCGCTGGTGCGTGATGTCGGGTTTAAATACAACTATATGGACGATATCGTGACGCCGGAAACGGCAGGCTCTTTCGATTACGCCATGGACCCTGCGGGCATCGATAACCTTTGCATCGAATGCGG
The DNA here is from genome assembly GCA_002334985.1 of Micavibrio sp. UBA2020. GTDB lineage: Bacteria > Pseudomonadota > Alphaproteobacteria > Micavibrionales > UBA2020 > UBA2020. The sequence goes on along the minus strand of DDBY01000030.1, from coordinate 8,379 downwards.
CAGCCATGACGAACACAATGCCGCGAAAATCGAAGAAGTTTTCAACGGCATCCTGCGTCTTCTGGCGCGGCTGGATATGATTGACAAAAACCTCGCCCCGCCCGCACCGGCCGATTGTTATTATTTCCGCGACCACAAAAAAATCCTGACCCGCGCGGCGGGCTTTGTGCGCTACGACGTCAAAATGGGCGCCGATTTCAAAAAAGGCGATACGCTGTTCACCCTGCACCCCAGCCGTGATTTGGGCGAAGAGCTGCCGGAAATCGCCAGCGAAGACGGCGTGATGTACAAACGCGCCCCCACGCACATTTACCGCCTTGGCGATGAAACACTGCATTATGTGCCGAAAGAATGGCTGGTGAGGCTTTAAGTATAACCGCCCCCAAAACAAAAACCCCTTCCAGACCGGAAGGGGTTTTTGTTTGTCAAAGCATCCGCAGGATTAACGCGGCGCCGCGCCCGAAGAAAGGTTTTTCGGCGGACGCACAACGGCGTTGTCATTGACGTTTTGCATGGTTGCGCGGTAAAGCGGGTTTTTCTCCACATAATCCGCACCGAAGCAATCGGCATAAAGCTGCTTGAGCGGGCCGCGCCATGCGGGGTTGATGCAGGAAACGCCGTTTTCAATCACAAACGGCGCATTATCGCCGCTGGCAATACCCGTGATGCGGAACAGCTCCGCCCCCGCCGCCGGCTGGTCGCCCGCCTTCAGGCTGCCGCCGTTGATTTTGACAGTCATTGCGCCCGAAGCAAGGTCGATGGGGGACAGCTTGGCGTTCTCGCCAAGGGCTTTCCATTCCCACTTGCCGTTTTCCTTGCGCACGCTGTAGGTGCCTGCGGGCAGGTCTTGCAGCGCCTTGATGCTGCCGTCCAGTTCGCTGTCATGCGTTGCATAGACTTTGATGTAGAACGAACCCGACGACGTCGCGTATTGCTGGTGAATACCCGCTGCGTTGTCGCGCAGCGCGGCCAGCACGGCAGTGTTTTCGGACTTCGAGAAATCCGCGAAATGCGCGAACCATGCCATGCGGCTAAGGCCCGGGATGCCGTTCGATTCCGCATCCGCGCTCATCTGGTCGGTCGGGCCCTGCTGGCGGTCGTTAATCTCGTTAATCCAGATTTTGCCGCTGCGGTCGATAATCAAATCCGCGCCCGCAAGACCGACCTTGCCGCCCAGCGCCATTTTGCAGCCGAGCTTGTCGCCGATTTCAGCGATTTGCTTGGCGATTTTTTCTTCGTACACATGGCCGATGTTGTTGCCGACGCTGTCGCCCGGCTCGTTCGCAAGCAGGCTGTCGCCGACAACTTTAAGCGTTGCACGCCCCGTGACAGAAAACACGTTGGACGCGTCAATGCCCTTGGACGCCGCATGCGCTTCGATAAGCGCGAGGCTTTCGGGCTTGCCGCGGTCGATGCCCTCAGGCAGGTTGCATTTGGTGACGCCGCGGCCGTTTTCGTTCGGCAGGGTATTGCCGACGAAGAAGGACAGGTTCGCCTCGTTCCCCTCGACAAAGCGCGTCACCTTGAACGGCGTTTTGGAGCGCAGGGCATGCGCGACGAAAGCGTCTTCGGAATCGATGAAGCGCGTCGGTTCGTAATTTTCGACGCAGGGCTGCACAACGACCTTGCCGCTGTCGCTTTTGACACGGTTATAAATGGCGCGCAGCTCCGCTTCGGATTTCTTGGCCTCCACAACCTCGGTCGGAATAACGTAGGCGCCCAGCCCCGCTTCCTTGAGGATGTGCATCAGGTTACCCTTGTTTTCAAAAAACAAACGGGTGTTCTGCTCGTTCGAGGCAATCACATTGGTGTTGAGGTTGCGCTCTTCGATATAGCGCGCCCACGAAGCAGGCGGCGTGATGAAGGCGAAAACCGCGACCTTTTTGTCCTGCAAAACCGCATCCGGAAAGGCACCGACGATTTGCTCGGACATGCCCTTGGGGAAGCTGTTGATGTAGGGGGTGGTATCGAAATCGAGGCCATGCTGCGGCACGTTCTTAAACGCGGGCGCGTCTTTTTTACCACCTGCGATAACGGCGTTGCCGCCCACGCGGTTGAATTCCGACAGCAGGCGACCCTGCGGCGGGGTATAGGTCGGCATGACGACGGTCACGCCTTCGTCATTGAATTCGCGCGAAATACGTTCGAACGCGGCATCGAGTGCGTTTTTGATTTTTTTAATCATGTCAAAAGCCCCCCATGCAAAAGCGGGAAGAAACGGCACCCTGTGCGCCGGATACGGGATATGGCTTGGCTGCGGCTGACATTGGAGCCTCCTCATCAATCAAGCAGTTAACAAAAGCGAAAACTCTTCGCTGCGATATGCCCGCGCGCCGGAGCGCACAGACGGATAGCACTAAAAAGTTCGCCGTTGCTTAACCTGCCTTGAGGGAAGGTGCTTCCTTAAGGGCGCCCCCATTGGTCGGGGGCCGCGGGTCATTGGCACGTACGATATTCGCATAATTATTGATTCGCCCCCTTAAATGCAAGAAAAATTATCGGATTAGGGTAAAAACCCGCAAAAGGGGAAAATCGTCCGCAAAGCCGCCCACAGGCGGTAGCGGCCGCGCAAAGCGCCCGCCGCCCGCACGCCCCATGCAAAGCGCGTCAGGCTTTGGAAAAAAAGATTTTAAAATCAAGCCCGCCCTGCTGCGCAGGCGCAAGAGCCACGCGCGCGCGGTGTGTATCGGCAACCCACTTGACGATACTAAGGCCGAGGCCGGAGCCGATCTGGGACTTATCCGCGCGGTAAAACCGCTCGAAGACATGGGGCAAGTGTTTATCCGCAATGCCTGCCCCCGCATCGGCGATGGACAAAACCGGCGCCCCCGCCTGCAAAGACAGCGTCACAACCACTTCCCCGCCCTGGGGGGAGAATTTAACCGCGTTATGCAGCACATTGCGCACCATCAGGCCGAGCGCATGCGGCACACCCTGTATCGGCGGAACTTCTTCGAGCGCAGGCGTGATACGCACCTGCCGCGCGGCGGCAAAGCCCGCCAAAGCCTGTATTTCCTGCCGGACGATATCGGCCATAAGTACCGGGGCGGCATCGCTGCGCTCGCCCTGCAGGCGCGCAAAAGACAAAAGCGCGTCTGTCATCGCCGCGGCGCGGTCCACGGCGGCCAGAAGATTGGCGAAGCCTTCCTGCCCCGCCGCGCTCAGGTTTTCGGACCTTTGCAGCGCCTGCACCTGCGCCTTTATTGCGGCAAGGGGCGTGCGCAGTTCATGCGCAGCGTTATCGGTGAATTCACGCTCGCGCAGAAAGCTTGTCTCGATACGCGCGAAGAGGTCGTTCAGCGCATGGGTCAGCGGCTTGATTTCAATCGGAATATCGCGGTCATCGATAGACGACAGGTCTTCGGCCGCCCGCGCCCCTACCTCGCCCGATACCCGCGCCAGAACCTTCAGGCTGGAGCCCGTCGCCCACCAGATAGCCACGATGGATGAAATAATGAAAAGAATGCCCGGCAACACAAGACTGCTGAGCAGCTGGAATGTCAATTCGCGCCGGATGTCGTATTTCTCGGCAACCTCAATCGCCAGTCCGGATTTTTCATCCAGCAGCGTATAGACCCGCCATTCATGGCGGCCTTTTTTGTCGTGATGCAGTTTGGAAAATCCGGGCGGCAGGTATATCCCCTCCATCGCCGGCCCCTCGGCCGATGCGGTAATCACCTGCCCGTCTTTTAAAATGCGGTACGAAATTTTACGCTCATAGCGGTGGGCAAGTTCGGCATCCTTGCTGCGGTCAAGACCCGCATAGCTTTCAGGGTTTGCATCGCCGATCGGCATGGAAGCCAGCGAGCGCGAAAACTGTACCAGCGTCGCATCATATACTTCGTCAACTTCGTGATAAATAAAAGCCAGCGCAAGCCCGCCCGACAGCACCACCGCCGCCAGCATTTGCAGCAAAAGCGTTTTGATAAGCCGCAGGCGCAGCGAATTCTTTTTCATGTTTCCACCACATAGCCGATATTGCGGATAGTTTTGACGAAATCCTTGCCCAGCTTGCGGCGCAGGGCGGAGATATGCACCTCCACCGTGTTGGAGCCGATATCATCGCTGCCCCAGTCATATATAGCCGTTTCAATCTGCTGACGGCTGACAACCTGCCCCGCATGGCTGAGCAGATATTCGGCAATCGCAAATTCCCGCGCGGAAAGCGAAACCGGCGACGCGCCCACATGAACCGTTTTCGCAAGCGGGTCGAGCAATAAATCGCCGTGCCGTATCACAGGTGCCGCCCGCCCGTGCGCACGGCGTATCAATGCCGCGCAGCGCGCCAGCAGCTCGTCAAGGTCGAAGGGCTTGACCAGATAATCATCCGCGCCTGCATTCAACCCTTCGATGCGGTGGTAAACCGCATCGCGCGCCGTCAAAAACAAGCAGGGCGTCAGATTGTCGCCGCTGCGCAGCCGCTTGAGAAGCGCAAGCCCGCTTTCGCCCGGCAAATTGATGTCGAGAACCAAGAGGTCATAAGCCTGCGCGCGCACAGCCGCCTCCGCATCTTCGGCATTGGTCAGCCAGTCCACCGCAAAGGCCGTGCGCAGCCCGGCCTGTGTGGCCTTGCCCAGCAAAACATCGTCTTCGACCAGCAATACGCGCATCGGTGATTGGCCTTAAAAAGAGGGGCTCGCCAAGCGAGCCCCTGAATTATAGAGGAAAAACATATCCGGCTCTATCAGTTATAGCTTTTTTTAGGCGCTGCCGTTTTTATCTTTTCGCGCGCAACGCCAAGGGCGGCGCGGATTTCCTGACGGCGCCCCTCATCGGCGAGGGTGCGTCCTGCACGGTCGGGCGCGGCAAGGGCCTTTTCCAAGACCGGCACGGCCTCCGTATAGCGGCTTTGGTTCATTAAATAATCACCGTAGAAATAGTTAGGGTCGATACCGTCCGGATTGACGGTCAACGCCGCTTTCAAATATTTCTCGGCTTTTTCCTTATCCCCGAAAGCAACCGGCCAGCCCGGCACTTGATAATAAAGAGAGCCGAGAGAAGTATAGGCCGAGCCCTCCAGCGCCTCGGGGTTTGTTTCAATTGCCTGCTCCAGCAACGATTTGGCTTTTTTGACCTTGGGCAGGGCAGACAGACCTTTGATAAAACCAGCCTCGGTCGAAAGGATGATGGCCTCCCAAATCTTGGCTTCCGCGCGCGCAGGCGCGGCGGCCACCAGCGCGGCGGCTTCTTTTTCAAGCGCGCTCATGGCCGCTATTTTTTTATCTTTGTCGGTCGATTTGTATTTGATTTCTGCCCAGCGCGCCTGCAAATCGCTGATTTTAAGCATCACGGCATCCGGCGCAGCTTCCTGCACAATTTGCAGCGGCGCCACAGGCGGCATTTGAACCTGCGCATAGGCAGGCACAGCGATGGAAAGGCAGAGCAAACCTGCGGCAATTTGGGTTTTCATGGCTTTTAAATTCTCCGTATGATGTGTTGATTGTGATTGGGACGCTGCGGCTTGCGACAGAATTTTTTCGCCCACCTGCCTGTTGGCAGAAAGGCCGCGGTCAACCAAAGATGGAAAGATGGCGTGCATCACGACAAAAAACCGCTCCGGCCAGCCGATGCGCACGTCGCTGCCGTCATTCTCTATGGCCCGCAGAATAATCGCCGCGACTTTTTCCGCGCTGTCGTAGCGCACGCCTGTTTGCTCGTTCAGCAAGGCTTTCAGCCCTTTGTTGGCGGCAGTTTTGACAGCGCGCGGTGTAATATGCGCCACCGTCACGCCCGTGCCCGCGACTTCGCGGCGCAGCGCATCGGAAAAGGCCTTCAGCCCCGCTTTGGCCGCGACATAGCCCGTCAAGTGCGGCAGCGGTATCAAACCCGTCATGGAGCCTATATTGACTATCTTGCCGCTGCCGCGCCGTTTCATGGCTGGCAGAACGGCCTGCGACAGCTGCATCGGCACCACAAGATTCAGGTGCACAAGAGCGGCGGCGTCCTGGTCTTCGCAATACGCAAAAACGTTATAACCGGCAAGGTTGACGAGAACATCCGGCGGCGCCGCAGAAAGCTGCGCGCGCAGCCCCGAGATGTCCCCCGCAAGGTCGCCGTGGGTTCTGCGGCTGTGAACCTCAACCTCCGCCCCGGCTGCGCGCAAGAGCGGCACCAGCACAGCACCGATGCCGCCCGTGCCGCCCGTCACGAAAACCTTTTTGCCCTTAAGCTGCATTTTTAAGTCCCCGCTTGTGCGGCACAGCGCCCAGTAGCCCCGCGAAAAGACGGAAAGTGTTTTGCGCAACTTCGATAATTGCCGCCTGATCTTCCGCGTCGCTTATCTTGTTCACGAGGGTTTCAAAAAACTTCAAATGTTCGATATCCAGCGCGCCGTGTGAATACAGATAGGTGAACGCGCTCTTGGGCAGTTGAAGCCCCGCCATAATGGCGTCCGCGCCCGTGCTGGCGATTTGTGTCGAAGTGCTTTCGAGCATGAAAACCATTCCCAAAAACCCGACAGGGTTTTTACGCGCGATGTAATCATAGTTATAGGCAACCAGAACCTGCGTCTCGAGGTTCGGGCTGGCCGCGCGCGCGGCTTCCTTGTCACCGCCGGCTGCGGCGATGTCGTTCAGAATCCATTCTTCATGGCCTTTTTCTTCTTCGATATACTCGGCGATAGCGTCATGGAGCCATTTTTTCTCCTCCGGCAGACGCGCGCCCATGGCCATCAGGAAACGCACCGTATGTTTGACGTGGTGGTAGGCTTCCGTCAGATAGGCGATATAGGTTTCGCGGCTGATATCGCCGCGCAGCCCGTCTGCCAGCTGCGGCACCTGATAAAGCGCCGCGCGGGCGGGGGCGGTTTCTTTTTGCAGTCTTTCATAGAACGTCATGTTTTTTCTCCTTGGCAAAAATGTTGAAGAACCATATCTCTGCGGATACGGCCGTTGCCGGTCATAAAGCCGTCTTCGGCGCGCAGGCGCGGAATTTCACGCAAGTCCGTAACCTGTGCGTATTCAGGCAAGTTCTTGTTGGCGGCCGCAACGGCGGCTTTCAAATCGGCGCCCTCGGCCGCGGGCACCAGAAGCGCTTTCAAACTGGCCGCCCCTTCGCCGTACACGACGGCCTGTCCGATTTGCGGTTGCGCCAGAAGCTCGCTTTCCACCCATTCGGGGGAGATATTGCGGCCAAACCCCGTGATAATCAGATTTTTGCGCCGCCCCTGCAGCGTGACAAAACCGCCCGCATCAATCGCGCCTAAATCACCCGTGGCAAAAGCCGCCCCGCCCCGCGGCGTCTCGCCGAGATAACCGAGGAAACAAGGGTTATCGACCACAATTTCACCGCCGCTGACATGGGCGCGCACATGTGGCAGCAAACGCCCCGCGCTGCCCGCACGGTGCTGCGCCGGTGTGTTCATCGCAACGACGGAGCCGCATTCGCTGAGCCCATAGCCTTCATAAACAGGCAGACCCAAAAGCCGTGCCTGCGCCAAAAGCTCCGGCGCGACTTTCGCGCCGCCCACTGCGGCAAAAGACAGCGCTTGCGGCATCAGGGCAAACTTTTGCACGGCTGCCATCAAACCGCGCAGCAGCTCCGGCACCAAAATGACCGACGTCGCGCGCGCCTCCACCATACCGCGCAGCAGTGCGCCAAAATCCGGCCGGAAGGGGTTTTGAAAACCTATCGCCCCGAGCGGCGGCACAAAAACCGATGCGCCCGTCATCAGTGCCGTATAAACACCCGCGACGTTTTCAAGCAGCACGCCCAGCGGCAAAGCGCAAATATGCCGCCCGGCATAGGCAGTGCCCAAAAATTCGCCAATGCCTTCGGCCACGGCCTCAAGCCCGCTTTGCGGCAGACAAACACCCTTCGGCGCACCGGTCGAGCCGGATGTATAGGTGATTTTAGATGTCCCTGCGGGCAAGGGCGGCAGCGCCTGCGCAGCCGTCGGCACCAGCGCACCCGCAAGCGCAATATGCGTCACGCCCGAAGACGCCAGCACAGACGCGCGCTGCGCATCCGTAAAGAAAACGGGCAGCGGCACCACCGGAATATCCATGGACAGCGCGGCAATATCGGCAACAATCCATTCTATGCCGTTGTCGCCGGCAATCGCCAACCGCTGGCAATCGGCAGATTTCAGCTTCGCCGCCATACGCGCGGCTTCGTTCAGGAGCTCGCCGTATGTCAACGTGCGCGTGCCATCGGAAAGCGCCGTTTTTTGCGGCGTCCTGCGGGCATGCTCTTCTATTGCTTTTATCAGCCGCATGAAAAGAAGCCTTTGAAAGTTTTTTTATGCACGCGCGGGAAAAGCGTCACGCCATTTTCCTGATACGTCGCGCCCAGAAGCCTGTTGAGCTGGCACATGCTGGATTCAAGCGAGCCCGCAAGTACGCGCGGCTGCGTATCGTAATAGGTGCCCCAGCTTTTTTG
>DDBY01000046.1 GCA_002334985.1 Micavibrio sp. UBA2020 | reverse complement strand
AGCATGCAGGGCTTCCTTGCGTGGCTGGATGCGGGCGAGGCGGAAGTGAAGCGCGAGATTAACCTCGATTCAGATTCCCCCCGCGTGCATATCATGACGGTGCATGGTGCGAAGGGGCTTGAAGCGCCCATCGTGATTTTGCCCGATACCACGGGCATCCCTGCCGACAATACGCGCGCAAGACCAAAGTTTTTGTGGCCGGAGGGTGACCGCCCCGTGCCGCTTTGGGTGCCGCGCGCAGACCAGGAAAGCCGTATATTCGCAGCCGAGCGTGAACGGGCGGAGCGGGAACGCGACCGCGAATTCCGCCGTCTTTTGTATGTGGCCATGACCCGCGCCGCCGACCGTCTTTATGTGTACGGCAGCCAGAACCGCGACAAGGTGCAGGAAAAAAGCTGGTATTCCCTGATTGCCACAGGGCTTCAGCAAAATCTGGGCGCTCAGATTAAAATCATCGATGCGCCAAAGCCGGAGGGGGGGAATAGACCCGCCGCGGCCAATGACAATCCGCCGGAAGACGGCGCCGCACCTGATGATGCCCCCGCGCCGAAAATCCTGCGTTTCGAGATTAAACAAACCGCTGCGCCGCAGCCGGATAATGTGAAGCCGCTGGGCAAAAAACGCATCACGGGCATCCCCGTCTGGGCACGCAGTGCGCCGGCCGCGCCGCAGCAGCCGGTCGAAAAATTCCGTCCGTCCGAATACAAGCGTACGGCAGATGATTACAGCGCCGCATCTCCGCTTGAAGGCGCGGGGGAGATGTACCACCGCCAGCTCGGCACCGTGGTGCATAACCTGTTTGAATTCCTACCCGCCGTCGCGCCCGAAGCGCGCGAAGCGGCGGCGAAGAAATTTTTGGCCAAACCCGCATGGGGGTTGAGCGAAAAGGATCAGGAACAATCGCTCAAACAGGTTTTGTCGATTTTGAACGACCCCGATTTCGGCGCCATTTTCGGCCCGAATTCACGCGCGGAAGTGTCGATTACCGGTATGTTTGAAAAAGACGGCAAGAAACAGGTGATGTCCGGCCAGATTGACCGCCTTGTGGTCGATGACAAAACCGTTTTGATTGTGGATTTCAAAAACAGCCGCAAGGTGCCGAAAAACGTATCACAGGTGCAGTATAAATATGTCGCGCAGATGGCGTCCTACCGCCTTGCGCTTCAGCAGATTTATCCGGACAAGCAAATCAAATGCGCGCTGCTTTATACGCGCGAGTCAAAACTCATCCCGCTGTCGGGACAAAAACTCGCCGGCGCCGTGCGCAAGTTGCACCTTACGCCACAGTTCAAGGCCGCCGCTGCCAGAAAACCGCGCAGCCGCAAACAAACCCCGAAGCCTAAGCCGCCGCAGGCTTGAGGGCGCATCAATAAAAAGGAATAAAAATATGACGTCCGTTAAACTCGGCTTCATCGGCCCCGGCATCATGGGGCAGCCGATGGTTTTGAACTTGCTGAAAGCAGGGCATAGCGTTGCCGTTTACGGCCGCACGCCCGCGCGCACCGCGCCGCTGGCGGATGCAGGGGCGCAGGTTTGCGCATCGCCCGCCGATGTGGCGGCTGCTGCCGATATTATATTCACCTGTGTATCCGACACGCCCGATGTGGAGACGGTGGTTTTCGGCGATAAAGGTATCATCCATGGTGCGCGCAAGGGCGCGGTGGTTGTGGACATGAGCACGATTTCCCCCGACGCCACGCGCGATTTCGCAGCGCGTCTGGCGGCGCAGGGCATAGATATGCTGGACGCGCCGGTATCCGGCGGCGAAAGCGGCGCAGTGGCAGGCACGCTTTCCATCATGGTTGGCGGCAAGGATGAAGTTTTTGCACGCGTGAAGCCGTATTTCGACGCCATGGGCAAAAACATCGTGCATGTCGGTGCGCATGGTGCGGGACAGGTGGCGAAATCCTGCAACCAGATTGTGGTTGCGGTGACTATCGAGGCTGTTGCCGAAGCTATGCTGCTGGCCGAGAAAAGCGGCGTTGACGGCGCGAAGGTGCGCGCGGCACTGCTGGGCGGCTTTGCGGGGTCGAAAATTCTCGAGGTTCACGGCAACCGCATGCTGGGGGATGATTACAAACCCGGCTTCAAAACCGCGCTTCACCGCAAGGACATGGGCATCGTGCTGGATACCGCGCAGCGGCTGGGGCTCATGCTGCCGGGGGCGATTCTCGCCACGGGGCATCTTGACGCTGTTCTGGCTGCGGGCGAAGGGGAGCAGGATTCGTCTGCCATCTTCAAGGCACTCAAACGGGCGCAGGATAAAAATCCTGCCCGCAAGACGGCGGCAAAATAATTTTCCGGAATATATCTAGTCGGTGTTAAATTTAATGTAATCGAGCGCGCCTTGCAGGATATGCGTGGCGGCCAGTTTGTCGATTACTTCGCCACGTTTTTTGCGGCTGACGTCGGCTTGTTCAATCAAAAACCGCTGCATGGCGGCAGTGGACAGACGTTCGTCCCAAAAACAGATAACGGGGTCGAAGCCCAAAATTTCCTTTGCGCGCAACAGGTTATTACCGAAATGCCGCACGGACTCCGCGCGATTTCCCTCCGCCCCCGACATGTGTACGGGCAGGCCGATAAGAAAGCCGCGTACCTCGTATTCCTTGCAAATCGCGGCCAGCTGGCGGGCATTTTCGGTGAAGGTTGTGCGCGTCAGGGTTTTGAGCGGCGTGGCAATGGAAAGGTCGTGGCTGGCCAGCGCCAGACCCAGCGTTTTTTCGCCATGGTCCACGCCCAGAAGCCTTGTTCTGGCGGGCAGTTCAGCCTTCAGTTCTTTTATTGCGACAACCGGCATGCTAGATTTTTCCGCTAAGATTTGACTACTTAAATAAGGAAAAATACGGAAATGTCCATCGATAAAGATACGGTCGGTAAAATCGCGCGTCTCGCGCGTATCCGGGTGACGGAAACGGAAAAGGAAACGCTGGCGGCGGAGCTGTCTGGCATCCTCGCCATGGTCGAAAAACTAAACACGGTCGATACCAAAGGCGTCGAGCCCCTGACCTCTGTCGTGCAGGTCAAGCTGCCCCAGCGCCCCGATGTGGTCACCGATGGCGGCATCCCCGAAAAAATCCTGCAAAACGCGCCGGAGCAGACGGCGGGCTTTTTCGTCGTTCCCAAAGTCGTTGAGTAAACACCTGCGCGTCTTCGCGCTTTCCGAAAGCAGATTGATATGACCAAACTCACACATCTTACCATCAAAGCCGCGCTCGACGGGCTCAAGAAAAAAGACTTCACCGCGACCGAGCTGGTCGATGCGCATATCGCCGCATCCGAAGCCGCGCGTCACCTGAATTGCTACATCACCGAAACCTTCGACAGTGCGCGCGCGCAGGCGAAGGAATCCGACGCGCGCTATGCGGCGGGCAAATCCTTGCCGCTCGATGGTATTCCGATTGCGATGAAAGATTTGTTCTGCACCGAGGGTGTGCAGACGACCGCCGCCAGCAATATCCTGCGCGGTTTTGTGCCGCCGTATGAATCGACCGTATCGGCCAAGATGAAAGCCGACGGCCTTGTGTCGATGGGCAAAGCCAATCTGGATGAATTCGCCATGGGCTCGTCCAATACCACGTCCGCCTTTGGCAATGTCATCAACCCGTGGAAGCGCAAGGGTGATAACCGCGACCTCGTGCCGGGCGGCTCTTCCGGCGGCTCTGCTGCGGCGGTTGCGGCGCGCATCGCGATGGGGGCGACGGGCACGGATACGGGCGGCTCCATCCGCCAGCCAGCAGCGTTCTGCGGCATTGCGGGTATCAAGCCGACATACGGCCGCTGCTCGCGCTTCGGCGTGGTGGCTTTTGCCTCTTCGCTTGACCAGCCGGGGCCTTTTGCGCGCACGGTGGAAGACAACGCGCTCCTGCTGCGCTCCATGGCCGGCTATGACCCGAAAGATTCCACATCCGTCAACGTACCTGTACCGGATTATGCGGCGGCTTGCGGCGGTAGCCTCAAGGGGCTGCGCGTCGGCGTACCGAAAGAATACCGCGTCGATGGCACCAATGCCGAAATCGTCGCGCTGTGGGACAAGGGCGTGCAGATGATGAAAGACGCGGGCGCCGAAATCGTCGATGTGTCGCTGCCGCATACGGGCTATGCGCTTGAAACCTACTACATCATCGCACCGGCGGAATGCTCGTCCAACCTTGCGCGTTATGACGGTGTGCGTTTCGGTCAGCGCAGCGCGGGCGAGAACCTTGTCGATACCTACGAAAAAACCCGCGCCGAAGGTTTCGGCCGCGAGGTCAAGCGCCGTATCCTCATCGGCACCTATGTCCTGTCGGCGGGTTATTACGATGCCTACTACAACCAGGCGCGCCGCGTGCGCAAACTGATTTGGCAGGATTTCATCAATGCCTACCAGAAATGCGACGTTCTGCTGACGCCGACAGCGCCGACACCGGCCTTCGCGATTGGTGAAAACACGCAAGACCCGGTAACGATGTATCTGAACGACATTTTCACCATTCCGGCGTCAATGGCGGGCATGCCCGGCATGGCGGTTCCGGTCGGCCTCAGTGCCGA
>DDBY01000078.1:26654-27158 GCA_002334985.1 Micavibrio sp. UBA2020 | reverse complement strand
CTCGCAGGAACAGAAGAACATGAGGGCACAGGCGCTGGCGGTTTGTGTTTTTGCGGCGGCAAGAGTGTATGAGGTGCCAGTAGATGTACTAATAGCGATATTGGTTGTTGAGAAGGGCTATGCTGGGCAGGAAACAAAAAGCGGAAAATATAGCTACTTGGGTGTTTTGCAGATTAGTAGCCTCTGGGCAGAGGAGTTGGCTGCATATTGGCGTGTTAGTAAGAATACGGCGTACGAAAAATTAAAAGACGACCCATGCGCTAATATTGCAGTTGGGGCTTGGATACTTGCTAATAAAATTAATGAGTATGGCGGCCTATATAAAGCGCTTGGTTACTATAACTCTTCAAAAAAATATATGCAGCCCGAGCGAATGGACAGCGAATTTAGGGAGCGAATTTTGCAGGAAACGGAGAAGCTCCGAAAGAACGCGCGTTAAGATTCAAGGATTGCTTCTTGATAAGAGCTTCCATTCTGTAAGATGGAGTGAAAGATAGTCTAAAC
>DDBY01000078.1:12784-26355 GCA_002334985.1 Micavibrio sp. UBA2020 | reverse complement strand
GATCGGGATCGAACCGACGACCTCCTGCATGCCATGCAGGCGCTCTCCCAGCTGAGCTACGGGCCCTCATGCGCGGATGTGCGCTTTGAAGTGTCGGTATATAACCAGAAACGCGCAGGGCTTTCAATAACTATTTACGCCGCTGCGGGGGCGACGGCGCCGTATTAATTGCCTGATTTATTTTGGTTTTATTGGTGCGGCGGCGGATTTTGCGGCGGGCGTGGCGGCCGGTTTCAGGGTGCGCAGGGCGATGTCGAGCGCACGCATCAGCTCGGATTCGTTTGCGCATTTCACGAACTGGCGGCTGCCGTGCACGGGGCCGCTTTTGGCGCGGCCTTTGTCGTCGGTGTCTTTGCCCCAGTCGAAATTTTCAAGCCCGAGGCTGGGGCGGAACGTGCCGATGAAAAAAACGCCATGGTGCGGGGCATACATAACGGCGACATCATGCCCCGCGATATAGGCGCCCTGCATGCTGCCGTCTTTGCCGCCGAAGGCATAGCCGCGTTTGGTGTTGAAGCTTGTGCACATCGCGTTCAGCGTTTTTTCGGCAGCGGTTTTGCGCGCCTCCGGATTTGTTTGCAGCCCTTCGAAATCGCGCAGCTGCCGGCGGAATGTTTTTACATCTACAGTGTCGCCATCCAGGCAAAGGCTGCACGCGGCCAGCCACCAGCATGTGGGGCTGTCCACGTCTTTGACGCGCCAGTTGCCGTTTGGTTCTTGCGCAATCGCGCCGCGTACCTCCGCCACTGCTTCGGGCGTATAGGCGGCATGCAGCGTGGCGGCGAGTTTTTGCGCAGGCGTGGGAATGAGCGAGAGCGCACAGGCAATGCCCGCATCAAAACCACTGGCGGTTTTTTGCGCATCCGGCAGGCGTGCGGCGAGCGAAGCGGCGCGGTCAATCCATGCAGGCCATTGCCCCATATCGGCAACGTCATTTGCGCGGGCGGAGACGGCGGCCAGCCAGTCATCCGGCGATTGCTGCGAAAGAATAAGGGCGGATTTTTGCTCTTGCATAACCCTATATTACCGCGCCGCGTGCAGCGGGTGCAAGACGGGTGCGCGGTTCACGGCGAAACGTGACGGCGCTGTCTGCGGCGGGGCGGTGGCGGTGGACAGGCTTTGACGCTGCCATGCGACGCCAAGCGCTTTGGCGATGGGCTTGCTCAGGTTGCCGGCGTGGTCGAAATGCTCCCCGAATACGGGTTTGCCTTCGACGTTATACACGGGGCTGTAGAACCCTTTTTTGCCGCTGGCGAGGTCACGCACCACGGCGCGCGCGGCATCGTCAAGGCCGAAGGTTTTTGTTTTCGGGCGGCACCAGCCGACATGATGCTTTTTCAAATCCGCAATCACGGCATCGCGGCGCACCGCGCTCAAACCTGGCAGAGGGTCATTCTGTTGGGACGGCGCAACCCATGCCAGCTTGCTGAGAATGGCGCGGGTATCGTGGCGCAGCTTGTTGAACTTTTCTTCGAAGGCTTTGTAATCGCTGCGCAGCATCGGCGGCGCATCGGGGCGCGCGATACCGTCTGCGGGCACGCTGACATAGGCGCCGCCTTCGTAAACTTCGTGGGTGATGTTGGGATTGAGAGCCATGGCGTCCGATTCGTGCGGGAAGTTGAAAGATATACGCAGGCCTATTATCCCACGCAGGGTGTTAACAAGGGCTAAAGGCAGGCGCCCTTTCGCCCCGTGCTTTCAAACTTTTCCTGTATGCAGCGCAGCAAAAACCCCGCCCTTTGCGGGGCGGGGTTTCAAGCTTGAGCCCTTGGGGGCTGCTTATTCGCGCGAGCCCATGAGCGAGAGCATGTACTGGAACAGCATCACGAAGTTGAGGTAGAGGTTCAGTGCACCCTCCACCGCCAGCTTGGCGTTTGCGCCGGCCATGTGGCTGCCGTAGGCGTAGGTTTCTTTCAGGCGCTGCGTGTCCCATGCCGTCAGGCCCGTGAAAACCACGACGCCGATGACGGAGGTCACGAAATACAGCATGCTGGATTTCAGAAAGATGTTGACGATACTGGCAATCAAAAGCCCGAATACGCCCATAATCATGAAGCCGCCCATGCCGCTCAGGTCACGCTTGGTGGTGTAACCGTAAAGGCTGGTCGCGGCGAACATGCCGGCGGTGATGAAGAACACGCGCGCAATGCTTTCTGCCGTATAAGCAAGGAAGATGGAGGCCATCGAAAGCCCCATCAGGCCTGCGTAAACGAAGAACAGCGTTTGCAGTTTTCCTGCGGGCAGGCGGCTCATGCGGCCCGGCGTGAAGCCGAACATCAGAAAGGCGAGCGGCGCGAAAGCCAGAACCCATTTCAGCGGGGTGCCGTAAACGAGTTTCAGCAGTTCGGGGTTGGCAAACATCATTTGCGCGAAGCCAAAGGCGACCACGCCCGTCAGGGCAAGGCCAATACCCATCATGTTGTAAACACCGCGCAGAAAGCCCTGAAGGCCTGCATCGACATCGGTACCGTGCGCGGCAACTGTCGCCTGTGGACGGTAGGGATCGTAGGACATTATGTTTTCCTCTCTTGAATTCTGACATCTTGCTAACGCTGCGCGGCGCGCAAACGTTGCATGCAACTTATACGCTCTATTATACCGCAAAGATCACCCCTTGCGGCGATTTAAAGCAAGTATATGAATTTCCTTGAGAATTTATAGCGTTTTTTTACGGATTGCGCAGGTAGGGCGCGGGTTTTTGCCCCATCGCCCGCCATGTGCCGGACATCCCTGCCAGAACCGTGATGCCAAGGCAAAGCCCCGTTACCCATAACACAGGCGCAGCGCTGAAACTGAAGGGCATGTTCAGGATGAAATTCATCGCCGCCCAGCCGCCCAGCGTACCCAGCCCTGCTGCAATCGATACCGTGATGATACCCAGCACGGCATATTCCAGCAAGAAGGTGCGCATGATACGTCCCCGCGTCGCGCCGAGAACTTTGAGAACGACGGCATCATAAACGTGGCGGCGGCGGGCGGCGGCAATCCCGCCCGACAAAACCAGCGTGCCAGCAATCAGCGTCAAGGCCGCGCTGACGCGCACCGCATCGGCAATCGCGCGCAGAACGCCCTGCGCCAGTTCAAGCGCATCGCGGATGCGCACACTGGTCACGTTCGGCAGTTCCCGCGCAAGGCGCGATTGCAGCGGCGTTTCCGCCTCGCTATCGACGATGACCGTGGCGATGAACGGCGCGGGGATGTCATCAACGGCGCCCGGGGCAAAGGTCATGGCGAAATTCATCGCAAAGCTTGCCCATGAAATTTCCCGCACGTTCATGACGGTGGCTTCGGTCTCCACGCCCAGAATTTCGATGACCATTTTATCGCCAACGCCGATGCCAAAAGCCCGCGCGACGTTGGACGCGATGGAAAGCGCGGGTGCGCCTTTGTAATCCTTCGGCCACCATTCGCCTTCTGTGATGCGGCTATGCGGCGGCATGTCGGACAGATAGGTGAAACCGCGGTCGCTATGGGTGACCCACTCCTCGTTCGGGTCTTTCAGTGCGGCTTGTGCATCGACGCCATTCACGCTGACCACACGGCCGCGCATGGACGGGTTGATGATAAGATTTTTTGCGCCCTTTGCCTCCATAACGATTTTGGTGAAATCGTCCTTCTGGTCGGATTGAATATCCAGCAGGAAAAACGAGGGCAAATCCGCCGCGAGGTCGTCGCCGAGAAGGCGCGAGAAGTTATGTTCTACCTGCGCAATCGCCACCAGAACCGTGAGCCCGAGGCCGAGGGAAAGAACAATACTGCTGGTCGCATTGCCGGGGCGTGTCAGGTTGGCGATGGCCATGCGCGCTTCGGGGTTTTTGCGCGGACGCAGGCGGCGCAAAATATGCTGGATAACAAAAGAGGCCAGCTGAAAAACACCGAAGGTGACAAAGGCGCTGAACACAAAATAAACCGCAAAACGCGGTATGGGCGCGGTGTGGATAACCAGCGCGCCGAGCACGGCCGCCAGTACGCCAATCCAGATAAGAACAGGCACGGCAGGGCGTTTATACGACGGGGCAATCAAATCACGGAACAAATCCGTCGGGCGCGTGCGCACCGCGCGGCCGAGTGGCCACAGGCTGAAACAAAGCGTAATCAAAAACCCGAAAGCCGCCGATTGCGCCCATATCAGCGGATAAATACCCGTCTGGTCGCTCAGGCTGAATTTTTGTGTCAGGATGGCGCCCGTGAAAACGGCCGATACACTGCCGATAATAACGCCCAGCGCCACACCGATGAATGACAGCAGCAATATTTGAAACAGGTAGGTGCGGAACACAAACCCCTGCGGGGCGCCAAGGCATTTGAGCGTCGCAATTTCCGCCAGCCTGCTGTCGAGGAAGCTTTTGACCGCATTTGAAATGCCCACGCCGCCGACCAAAAGCGTGGTCAGGCCAATCAGCATCAAAAACAGCGTCAGGCGGTTGATATATCGCTCGATGCTCGGCGATGCGTTCAAAAACGTGCGGATGCGGAACGTATCTTCGCCGAATTTTTGCAAGATTTTGGCTTTTGCCGATTCCAGCTGTGCTTCGCTGTCAAGGTTCGGAATGGCGATGCGGGTGCGATACTCCAGCAGGTTGCCCGCGCCTGTCAGGCCGGTGGACTGGAATGCTTCCAGCGAGGTGAGCAGTCTTGGGGCAAGGGCGAATCCGGTTGCATTCACGCTATCGGGTTCGCGTCCGATAACCGCGCGAATAACGAACGGCACTTCACCGAGATGCACGGTATCGCCCACGGCAGCATCAAGGCGCGCCAGAATGTCTTTTTCAACCGCGGCGCCATAAATGCCGTTTGCATCCTTGGCGAACAGTTCGGTCTGCGGCGTGTCTATCGCTGCGCCCTTTATATCGGTGAAAGTAGCCGCGCCATAAAGCGGCCATGCAGCATCGACCGCTTTGATTTCAACAATGGCGGCCATGTCGGTTTTTTCGTGCCGTGCCATGGCGCGGGTTTCGGTGATGATACTGGTGCGCCCGCCCATATCGTTTTCGACGAACCGGATAACTTCATCAGCGGGCGGCACATGCGGGGTGCGGATGGCAAGGTCGCCGCCCAGAATATAACGCCCGTCATGGCGCAGGCTGTCGCTCATGCCCTGCGATACCGACGCGACGGCGGAAATCATCGCAACGCCCAGCACAAGGCAGGCGATGAAAATATAAAAACCGCGCACGCCGCTGCGCATCTCGCGCCGCGCGTAAACAAGACTGAGCCAGAAGCCGCGCACCAATGAACCGGACATCAGGCCGCTGCCCCTTCGTTTTGTTCGATATGGCCGTCACGGATGGCGATTTTTATATCGCAGCGTTTGGCCAGTTCGGCGTCATGTGTGACCAGCACCAGCGTTGTGCCATGGCGGCGCGTCAGGTCGAACATCAAATCAATCACCATCTGCCCGGTGTCGTGGTCGAGGTTGCCTGTGGGCTCATCGGCCAGAATAAGCCTTGGCGCGGTCACGAACGCGCGGGCGATGGCCACGCGCTGCTGCTCCCCGCCCGACAGCTGGCCCGGGTAATGGGTCAGGCGGTGGCCAAGACCGACGGCCTCCAGCGCGGCCTGTGCCTTGGCGAAGGCATCGGGCGCGCCTGCGAATTCCAGCGGCACGGCGACATTTTCAAGCGCGGTCATGGAGGGTATCAGGTGGAAACTTTGGAAGATAATGCCTATATTATCCCTGCGGAATGCTGCCAGCGCGTCTTCGTCCAGACCCGTCAGTTCGCGCTCCGCAATATGGATACGCCCTGCCGTCGGTTTTTCCAGTCCGCCAAGTACCATCAAAAGGCTGGTTTTACCGCTACCCGAAGGCCCGACGATGCTGACGGTTTTGGCGGGCGGCAGCGCAAGGCTGATATCGCGCAGGATATGAACGTCGCCCGCACCGCTGGGCATATGTAAATCAACGCGTTCCAAGCGAAGCAGGGGCGCAGAAGCCGTGCCGGAGGTTGTTGTCATGTGGTACTCCCCTATATCCGCGTTTGTATCGGCATTCTGCCCGCTACAGGCTTTTTCGCGACCTTCATTAGATAATTCAAGGGGCTATATAGTCAAGCTGGCCGTTTGCGGCTTTCTGGCTCTTGCGGGTTTTGCATCCGCCCCCGCATCCGCGCAAAATACGCCGCCCGCGGGCAGCAAAACCATTCTGGCTTTTGGCGACAGTCTGACGGCGGGCTATGGCCTTAAAAATAAAAATGATGCCCTGCCCGGACAGCTGCAGGCGCTTTTGTCGGCGGAGGGGGTGCCCGTCACCGTTATCAATGCGGGCGTGTCCGGCGATACGACGGCGGGCGGCCTGCGCCGCCTTGAATGGACGCTCAAGCGGTATAATCCGGACTATGTGATTTTGGCGCTGGGCGGCAACGACATGCTGCGCGCCATCAACCCCCAAAACAGTCAGCAGAATTTGCAGGCGATGCTGGAAATTCTCAAAACCCACAAAAAGCCCGTGCTGCTCGCAGGTATGCGCGCACCGGCCAGCATGGGGCCTGCCTTCGCCAAGGGGTATGACGTCATGTACAGCAGCCTCGCCCAGCAATACGGCGCGGTTTATTACCCCTTTTTGCTTGAAGGCGTCGCGGCCAATCCCGCGCTGAACCTTGCCGACGGCGTGCATCCGAACGTTCAAGGTGTTGCCATCATGGCGCGCGGCATATATCCCTACGTCATCAAGATGCTGATGAAAGAATAAAAACAAACAGAAACGGCGGATACCCAGATGAAATACAATACCCTCGGCACGACCGGTATCAAGGTCAGTGTGATTTGCCTTGGTACCATGACTTTTGGCGAACAAAACAGCGAAGCCGAAGCCTTCGCGCAGATGGATGCGGCCACCGCCGCCGGTGTGAATTTTTTCGACACGGCCGAGCTTTACGCCGTGCCGCCACGCGCTGAAACCTATGGCGCGACCGAAGAGATTATCGGTAACTGGTTTCAAAAAACCGGCAAGCGCAATGACGTTGTGCTTGCAACCAAAGTCGTCGGCGCGGCGGGCCATCTGCCGTGGATACGCGACGGCGCCGCGCGGCTTGACCGCGCCAACATCAATGCGGCGCTGGACGGCAGCCTGAAGCGCCTCAAAACCGATTACATCGACCTTTATCAAATCCACTGGCCACAGCGCCCCGTGAATACTTTCGGCAAGCTTGGCTATGACCAGTTCAGCGTTTCAGGGCGTGAAGCGGATGTTATCTTGGAAACGCTCGAAACGCTGGCGGATGCGGTAAAAGCGGGCAAGATACGCCATATCGGCGTTTCCAACGAAACGCCGTGGGGTGTGATGAAATATCTGGAACTGGCCGCGCGCCACAACCTGCCGCGTATCCAGTCCATCCAGAACCCCTACAGTTTCCTCAACCGCAGTTTTGAAATCGGTCTTGCCGAAATGGCGATGCAGGAAAAGGTGGGGCTGCTGGCCTATGCGCCGCTGGCCGCGGGCACGCTGACCGGAAAATATCTGGATGGGCAAATGCCCGCAGGTTCCCGCCGCGCCATCGACAGCCGTGCGTCGCGGTATGACCGCAAGGGTGTAGATGATATCGTGCGCGGCTATATCGACCTTGCCCAGCGCCACGGGCTGGACGTGGCCGTGATGGCGCATGCCTTTGTGAATACGCGGCCGTTTTTGACGGCGAACATCATCGGTGCGACGCGTGTGGAGCATATAAAAACCGCGCTGGCGTCTTTGGACGTCACGCTGCCGCCGGAGCTTTTGACGGATATCGAGGCGCTGCACGCCCGCCACCCCATTCCCTGCCCGTAAAGGATATTTTTATGCCCCGTCTTTTTGTCGGCCTTGATATTCCGCCCGATATATCTGCGCAAATTCATTTGCTTTCGGGCGGCATAGAGGGGGCGCGCTGGACGAAGGCCGAAAACTATCATGTCACCCTGACATTCATAGGTGACGTGAGCGAGGCAAACCTCGACGACGTAGATGAAGCCTTGGCAGGCATTGATTGCCCCGCCTTTGATTTGGAAATCGCGGGCACGGGCAGCTTCGCGCAGGGCGATGACCCGAAAGTTCTTTGGCTGGGTGTGGCAGAAAATCCGACGCTACGCCTGCTTAAGCGGCGCATCGACAGCGCGCTCGACCGTTATGATATTCCGTTTGAACGCCGCAGCCGCTTTACGCCGCATGTCACCATGGCGCGTTTCCGGCAGATGCCGGACGAACAAAAAATCGCCGAATTCATGCAGGCGCATAACCTCAAACACTTTGCGCCGATAGAGGTCGAGGACTTCGTGCTGTATGAAAGCTACAGCGGCAGCGAAGGCCCCGTGTACCAGCCCATGGAATATTATCCGCTGGGGTGAAAGTCAGCCGATAGCGCTGCACATTTCCTTGATAACGTCTTCGAGCGTTTTACCCTCAGCGCGTGCCGCGAAATGCAGCGCCATGCGGTGGCGCAAAACGGCGGGGGCGATGTCGATAACGTCGTCCAGCGACGGCGTATAGCGGCCATCCAAAAGCGCGTATGAGCGTGCGGCCAGCATAAAGGCCTGCGCCGCGCGCGGCCCCGGGCCCCAGCTGACGAATCTTTTGACGGTATCGATTTTGGTTTGCTCCGGCCGGCCGGATTGTACCAGTTGCAAAATACCATCGACGACTTTCTGGCCGATAGGCAGCTGGCGGATGGTGCGCTGCGCCGCCATGATTTCGTCGGCGGTGAAAACGGCGGTGGCTTTGTCTTCACTGACGCCGGTGGTCGCCAGCAGCATGCGGCGCTCATCGGTGGCGTCCGGATAGCCGATGTTGATTTGCAGCATGAAACGGTCAAGCTGCGCTTCGGGCAGGGGGTAGGTGCCTTCCTGCTCCAGCGGGTTTTGCGTGGCCATGACGTGGAAAGGGCGCGGCAGGTCGTATGTGGTGCCGCCGACGGATACCTGATATTCCTGCATCGCCTGCAAAAGCGCGGATTGGGTACGCGGGCTGGCGCGGTTAATTTCGTCCGCCATCAAAAGCTGGCAGAAAATCGGCCCCTTGAGAAACGTAAAGCCGCGCGCGCCCGCAGCATCCGTGCCGAGAATTTCAGAGCCGAGAATATCCGCCGGCATCAAATCGGGCGTACATTGCACGCGGCGGCTGTCGAGGCCGAGGACGGTGCCGAGGGTATCCACAAGCTTGGTCTTGCCAAGCCCCGGCAGACCCATCAGCAAAAAGTGGCCGCCCGAAAGAATGGAGGTCAGGCAGAGGTCAACCACGCGGCTTTGGCCGAAAATCACGGTGCGGATGGATTCGCGCGCGCCCGACAGCTTGCTTTTCAGTTTGACGGCCTGCTGTTCAAGGTCGGCGGTGATTTCGGTGCGCATCGGCTCGACGGACATGGTTCTTCCTTTATGTCTTGGTTAACCTACGTCTATTATAGTAGTCGATAATGAATAAAGCAGAAAGAAATGTCTGAATTCCGCCTCAATCCCGCCCTGCCCGAAGAGGATTTCGGCATCAAAATCCTGCGCGACGGCACATGGCTGCACCACGGGCGGCCCATGGCGCGCCACAATCTGGTAAAACTTTTCGCAACCGTGCTGAAGCGGGATGAAAACGGCGATTTCTGGCTGCAAACACCGGCGGAGCAGGGGCGTATCGAGGTTGAAGATGCCCCTTTTATTGCCGTCGAGATGCAGCGGCAGACTTCTGAAAACGGCGAAAATCTGCTATTCAGGACGAATGTAGACGATTGGGCGGCGCTGGATGCTGACCACTCGCTGGCTTTGCGCACGGATGCGGCGGGGTTTTTATGTCCCTATATCCATATCCGCGGCAGGCAGGGGCGGGGGATTGAGGCGAAACTGTCGCGCGCCGTTTACTATGAACTGGCCGCGCTGGCCGTGCCGCATCCGGACGACGCTAATCTTTACGGTGTTTACAGTGCGGGACTTTTTTTTCCGCTCGGCACTGCCACCGCGCTGGCGGCGGACGGCGAAACGGATTAGATAATAAGAAAAAGAACAAAAACAGACATGAAACAACTCGGCCACATCACGCAAAGACTTTCCGCCTATCGCTGCCGCAGCGGCAGCGATTGCGCGGGTGACCATTTGCTGACGCCCGAATGGCAAACCCCGCCGCCGCCTTATCGCGACGCGGCCGTCCTGATTGCGCTTTTGCCGCGCGGGGATGATTTGTCGGTCGTCTTTACCCAGCGCACATCGCATTTGACCGCGCATGCGGGGCAGGTCAGCTTTCCGGGCGGCGGGGTGGAGCCGCAGGATTTCGACGCCGCCGCAACGGCGCTCCGTGAAGCGGAAGAAGAAATCGGCCTGCCGCAAAGCGCGGTGCAAATCCTCGGCCAGCTGGATGACTACATCACGGGCACGGGTTTTCTGGTGCGCCCCGTGGTCGGCTTCGTGCCGGAAATTCCGGTCTGGAAGCCGGATGATTTCGAAGTCGCCGAGATTTTCGATGTGCCGCTGTCGTACCTGTCTAGCCCCGGACGTATATTCCAGAGCAGCCGCGAATTTCGCGGCATCATGCGCTCTTTCTACGCCTGCGATTGGGATAAATTCCACATCTGGGGCGCAACTGCGGGCATGCTGAAAAACTTCATCGATGTCATTGGCGATGGGGATGCGGTGTGACCGTTCTTCTGGGTAAAATCAGTAAACAGGCATGGATGGTCGCGCCGGAAACGCACAAGGTGATGGAATCGCTTATGCGCAATGGCGGCGATGCACGTTTTGTCGGCGGCTGCGTGCGCGATGCGCTGGTCAACCGCAAGGTTATCGATATCGATATTGCAACGCCGCTGAAACCCGAAGAAGTTATCGCGCGGCTGCAAACCGATAAAATCGCCGTGGTGCCGACGGGGCTGAAACACGGCACCGTCACCGCTGTCTGCGATGGCAGGCCTTTTGAAATCACCACGTTGCGGCGCGATGCGGCGACCTACGGCCGTCATGCCGATGTGATTTTTACCGACGATTGGCGCGTGGATGCCGCGCGCCGCGATTTCACCTTCAACGCGCTTTACGCGACGCTGGATGGCGATGTGCATGATTTTTTCGGCGGTATTGAAGACCTGCGCATCGGCCGCGTTGCCTTCATCGGCGATGCGGAGGAGCGTATCCGCGAAGACGTGCTGCGCATTTTGCGCTTTTTCCGCTTTTACGCGCATCTGGGGCGCGGTGATGCGGATGCGGCGGCGCTGGCGGCCTGCGAAAAACTGTCCGATTTAATCCCGCGGCTCTCGGCGGAGCGTATCCGCACCGAAGTGTTGAAACTGATGGAATCGCCGCGTGCCGCCGATGTGTGGCAGCTGATGATGGAACACCGCATTGTTACGCGCTTTCTGCCCGAAGCGACGAATACGCAGCGCCTTTCGCGCCTGATTGCGCTTGAGGAAAAATATCAAAGTCACGGGTTTATCATGCGCCGCCTTGCGGCCGTGCTGGATGTGACGGTGCAGGGTATTATCGACATCAGCGACGATTTGCGCCTGTCGCGCGAGCAGACGCAGCAGCTTCTGGCGCTGTTCGAGCCTTCCTTTGAAGTGACGCTGCGCATGGATGAAAAAGCCACCCGTCATGCGGTCTATAAGCTCGGCAATGACGTTGTGCGCAGTCTTCTTCTGCTGCGCGCGGCGGAAAGCGGGGCAGAGGAAAACCTGCGCGAGATATACGGCTGGGCGACGGCGTTTCGTGTGCCGCGCTTCCCGCTGGTGGGGAACGACGTGCTGGCGATGGGGATTGCGCCGGGGCCCGAGGTCGGCCGCGTTCTTGCCGATGTCGAAGACTGGTGGGCAGCGCAGGATTTCGCCCCCGGCCGCACGAAATGTCTGGAGCGGCTCAAGGCGCTTTGTCTGCGCAAAGTTTAAAGTGCGTGTTTTAAGGCCATTTCGCTTCGGGCGGCATCGACATCAAAATCGCTTCGGTATTGCCGCCGGTTTTCAGGCCGAATTGCGTGCCGCGGTCATGCAGCAGGTTGAATTCCACATAACGCCCGCGCTTGACAAGCTGGTGTTCGCGCATCTCCGGCGTCCATGGCTTGTCCATGTGGCGCGCGACGATTTGAGGATAGACATTTAAGAATGCTTCGCCGACGTCGCGGGTGAAGGCGAAATCGTCCGCTTTATCGCCGCTGTCCAGATAATCGTAAAAAATGCCGCCAATCCCGCGCGGTTCATTGCGGTGCGGCAGGAAAAAATACTCATCGCACCATTTTTTGAATTTCGGGTAATAGGTATCGTCGTGCGCGTCGCAGGCGGTTTTGAACGCGGCGTGAAAATCGGCGCTGTCTGCGGCATCCGGATACATCGGCGTCAAATCCGCCCCGCCGCCAAACCAGCTTTTGGATGTTTCTATGCGCCGCGTGTTCATGTGCACGGCGGGCACAAGCGGGGAGCGCATGTGCGCGACAAGGCTCACGCCGCAGGCCATGAATTTGCCACCGCTTTCTGCTGCGCCCGGAATTTGCGCGCGGAAACTGTCTGAAAACAGGCCATGCACAGATGAAATATTCACGCCGACTTTTTCAAACACGCGGCCGCGCATAATCGACATTTCGCCGCCGCCACCCGCGGTGCCGTCTTCGTTTTTACGCTCCCATGTTTTGCGCTCGAACTTTCCGGCGGGCATATCCGCGTGGGTGCCTTGCAGGTTTTCCTCCAGCACTTCGAATGCCGCGCAAATGCGGTCGCGCAGCGCCGTGAACCATTCATGGGCGTCTGTATGGCTGATGGTTTGCGGCGCGGCGGCAGCCTCGGGCATGTGGATTCTCCTGTTTTCCGGCATTAAACAGGGCGGGGCGGTAAAAATCAAGCGGCGCGCTCAAGACCCGGCTTGCGGGAATTGCGCCGTCTGCCTAAGCGCCTCCGACAGGGCCATGGCGCCGCTGATAGCGACGTTGAGCGAGCGCAGCCCTGCCGCCATGGGGATGGTGATGGGGGCATCGCAGGCCGTATGCACATCGTCCGGCACACCCGCGCTTTCGCGGCCGAGCAGCAAAATGTCATCAGGTGCGAAGGCGAAATCCAGAAAGCTTTGCTGCGATTTTGTGGTCAGCAGCACAATCCGCCGCCCCGCCTGCGCCCTGCGCAGCGCGCCAAAGTCCGCGTGGCGCGTAAGGTCGAGGCTGTCCAGATAATCCATGCCCGCCCGTTTCAGGTTTTTATCGGACAGGATAAATCCGCAAGGCTCGATAATATCCATCGCCACGCCCATGCAGGCACAAAGCCGCATCAGCGTGCCTGTGTTCTGCGGTATGTCGGGCTGGTAAAGCGCAAGCCGCATGGCTATTCGCCGCCGTTAGCGCTGCGGCGCACTTCGTCTTCGTCCAGCCACGCATGGCCGAGCGCGCCCGGATGCACGGCAAAATCGTAATAATCCCCGCGCTGTCCGGCATCGAAAAGTTGCGGGCCGGCATCCATGGTGAACATCTCGCCGCCGTCCTGTTTCCATGACGGGAAGGAAAGTTTATAGCGCAGCCTTGCGGAAGACGCGCAAATCGAATCCGTATCGCGCAGCGCCGCCACTTCTCGCTCGCGTGCGCCCGGCATGCATCCCGCTTCGCCGAGCGGATAGCTGCGGCTGGTCGAACGTTTACGGCGGCGCTTTTTGCAGTGAACCTCGCA
>DDBY01000078.1:0-12429 GCA_002334985.1 Micavibrio sp. UBA2020 | reverse complement strand
CCTGCAAGTCCGATAAGAATAAAATCACCCAGCGCCACGACCATCCACATGCTGCGTTTCAGCGATGCCAGCAGTGCAAAAACCCAGAGCCCCGCCGTAAGGGGCACCAGTGCCAGCGACGCCATCATGAATTTGGATATGTCCAGCATATTTACATCGCCGCCCGCATAGGCGAGCGCGCCGATAATCCCTGCGGTCAAAAGCGTCGCGTGCAGCACCATGAAAAAAGCGGCGCGCTGGGCGTAGCTGAAAAACGGGGCGGTATCGAGCGTGCTCTCTGCGCGTTTGGTGGCAATGTCGCTGATTTCCCAAAGATGCGTCAGGATTTTCTGGCGGTTGCTTTCTATCCAGCCGGGCGGCACGTTATCGACTTCCAGCCACAGGCGGTGGCCGAAGGCGCGCAGCCGCGCCTTGCGTGCCTGCGCCATCAGCGTGTCAATAGCGGTGCGTACATTTTGTGCCTGCATCAAATCCTGAAACAGCGCAGGGTCGTCGCTGACGAACAGCAGCGCGTCGGTTTTTGCATCGCCGGTTTCGAACTCTTCGGCAACGCCGATGCTTTTCAAAAAGCGCGACATCGCGGTTTCCGGCGCGACCTTGAAAAACAGTCTGGCATCTACCGGCAGGCCGATGCGGATATTGAAATTGGCGGATTTTTTGCTGACAGGCTGGCGTGTTTCGTAATAACTGCGGCCTTTGTCATCGACATGCAGTGTCAGGCTGCCGCCGCTGAGCGCGCGGTAGCGCATAAAAAAAACAAGGGCGAAGATGGCGATATAAATTATCAGAATCATCGAAGTCTCCGCGCGCGGCGATTTTAAAACGGGCTAAAACTCATCCCCATCGCGAATCTGGCATAAAGCCCGATAAGCAGTATGTGCAGGGGGTAGAAAATATGCAGGAAATATTTGGGCAGATACCTGCCGTCCTGCGGCAGACCGGCGACATTGCGGATGATGTAGAGCGGCGGCACGATGGCTGCGAGGGCCACCAGCAGCATGAAAGCAAAGACGGGCGCGGTTTCATCCGCCAGCAGTTCGCGGAAACCGCCCATGTTAATGGTGGCCAGCAGCGCCAAAAGACAGGGCATCCCCAGTTTATGCCCGCGCAGCGTCAGCAAAAACGCAGCAGGCAGCATGACGCCGGCAGATGAAAATTCGATAGGCGTCGGCAGATACATGAGCGCAACGGCAAGGACGCTCAGGGCGGCAATTTGCCAGTCGCGCATTTTATATGTAAGTCCCGCCACCGCCGCGCCGAGGGCAAGGGTGAACAGCACGTTGGCCGTGGGGCCGATGTCGCGGCTGAACTGTGCAATGGGTTCGGTCAGGACGGCGAAAAGCAGCAACCGCGGCGCGTAGCGCTTGAGGCCATAGGCGGGCGCCTTGTCCGCCCCCGCTTTCATCAGCCCCACGGCAATCGCATAGCAAAACAGCGGAAAGGTGGCGCGGCCAATCAGAAACATTTCCGGCCGCGTGCTGTCCAGAAGGGTGCTGTTGATATGGTCAATAACCATAAATAAGGCGGCGCAGATTTTTATGGCATCGAGCGCGCGGCCATCCACTTGAGGAATAAAAGTTTTGCGCGGGGATGTATTATCCATAAATCCGTATTTTTTTAACGTGGGGTCGTTTATTTTGGTTTTTGATTAGGGTAGTATCTGCGGAAAGCGGGTCGGGCCTGTCCTCCGCCGAATGTCTCCCCTCAACCGGCAGGCCTGCCGGGGATATCTGCCCGACAGTTTTTTCAGCATGACCTTACTCAGGATGTAAGTCCAGAAAAAAGGAAGAATAACAATGGACTCGACCAAGAAACAACACGCAGCCGGCGCCGATGGCGAAACCCGCCGCGATTTTCTGTACCTGACTGCAGGCGCCATGGGCGCGGTGGCCGCAGGCACAGCCGTATGGCCGCTTGTCGATAGCATGAGCCCGGCTGCGGATACGCTTGCCCTCGCATCGACCGAAGTCGATGTCACCAGCATTCAAGCCGGCCAGACCATCACGGTTGTATGGCGCGGCAAACCGGTTTTCGTTCACCGCCGCAGCGCAGAGGAAATCGCCGAAGTGCGCGCCGAAGCGTGGCAGGAACTGCGCGACCCGCAAAGCGACCAGTCGCGCGTCAAATCCGGCCATGATGAATGGCTGGTGCTGGTCGGTGTTTGCACGCACCTTGGCTGCATTCCCATGGGCAGCAAGACCGCCGACGTCAAAGGCGACTACAACGGCTGGTTCTGCCCCTGCCACGGTTCGCACTACGATAAATCCGGCCGTATCCGCAAAGGTCCCGCGCCGAAAAACCTGGCCGTTCCGCCCTATGAATTCGTTTCCGATACGCTCATCCGCATCGGCTAAACTTACGGCCGGAAGTCCGGCTTTACGATAAGAAAGCACCGCCATGTCCCGTCCCGCACAGACAGAAAAATTCCAAAACCCCGTCGTCCAGTGGATTGACGAGCGTCTTCCCATCTTCACGATGCTTATCAAGGAATACGGCGTATTCCCGATGCCCAAAAACGCGAACTATCTCTGGAGCTTCGGCGGCATGGCGCTGACCATGCTGATTATCATGATTGTCTCCGGCGTCGTGCTGGCCATGAGCTACACGCCGCACGTCGATATGGCGTTCAACAGCGTCGAGCGTATTATGCGCGACGTGAACTACGGCTGGCTTTTGCGCTACATTCACATGAACGGCGCATCGTTCTTTTTCATCGCTGTTTATATCCACATCATGCGCGGGCTTTACTTCGGTTCCTACAAAAAGCCGCGTGAAATCCTTTGGATTGTCGGTGTTGTGATTTTCCTTTTGATGATGGCGACGGCGTTCATGGGCTACGCCCTGCCGTGGAGCCAGATGTCCGGCTGGGGCGTGACGGTTATCACCAGCCTGTTCGCGAAATTCCCGCTCATCGGCGATGGTCTGGTCACCTGGCTTTGGGGCGGCTTCTCCGTCGATAACCCGACGCTGAACCGTTTCTTCGCGCTGCACTTCCTGCTGCCCTTCGTTATTCTGGGCGTTGTGTTCATCCACGTCTGGGCGCTGCACATCACGGGCTCCAACAACCCCGCGGGCGTAGAGCCGAAATCCGAAAAAGACACGCTGCCCTTCCACCCGTATTTCACGTCCAAAGACGGCTTCGCGCTGGTCGTGTTCCTGACGGTGTTTCTGGGTACGGTGTTCTTCGCGCCCCTCGCGCTCACCGAATTCGACCACTTCAAGGCCTATGACTCCATGGTCACGCCGCCGCATATCGTGCCCGAATGGTACTTCCTGCCGTTCTACGCCATCCTGAAGTCCTTCGTTTACGACTTCACGGTTGTGCTGGCCTTGCTGGCGATGGGCGGGCTGCTGCTGGCTTTCCCTGCTGCCTACGTCTTTTTCAAGGGTGACAAGAAAAAACGCGACATGGCTTTCATGGGGCTTGGCGCGCTTTTGGGCGGTCTGGTTCTTATCACGTTGCTGGCCATTGCGACGACGCATCTGGAACAGCCCTCTGCCGCCGCTTACCTGAAGGTCGTCATTATTCCCGCGGCACTGCAAGGGGTTCTGGCGATGTTCGGCTCCATCCTTCTTCTGGTGGTGCTGCCGTGGATTGACTGCTCGCCCGTCAAATCGGCGCGCTATCGCCCGATTTACAAAAAATGCCTGCTGGTGCTGCTGATTTCGTTTATCACGCTGGGCTATACCGGCGCGCAGCTGCCCGAAGGCTGGCCGGTTATCGCCGGTCAGGTTGCGACGCTTTACTACTTCGCGCACTTCCTCGTTATTCTGCCGTATCTGGCGCGCAAGGAAAAAACCCTGCCCGTCCCGAACAGCATTAGCGAAGACCCCTGCTGCGCATCGAAAGGGAACTAATAATCATGTATAAAAAATCCCTCCCGCTCGTTCTGGCTGCTCTCGTTGCGTTCAGCGCCCCCGCGCCTGCCGCCGAAAGCGTTGCACCGCCGAAACAGCATTGGCACCATCAGGGTGTCTTCGGCACCTATGACAAGGCTTCGCTGCAGCGCGGTTTTCAGGTGTATAAACAGGTCTGCTCCGCTTGCCACGGCATGAAGCTTCTGTCGTACCGCAACCTTGCAGGGCTCGGTTACAACGAAGACGAGATTAAGGCGATTGCCGCCGAATACACGGTTGTTGACGGCCCGAACGACGACGGCGACATGTTTGAACGCGCCGCGCGTCCTGCCGACCGTTTCAAAGCGCCCTTCGCGAATGACAAGGCCGCCCGCGCCGCCAACGGCGGTGCGCTGCCGCCCGACCTGTCGCTGGTCGTCAAGGCGCGCCACAACCACGAAGATTATATCTTTGCACTGCTGACCGGCTATCAGAACCCGCCCGCGGGCGAAGAAGGTCTGCCCGGCATGTCGTGGAACAAATATTTTGCCGGCCACTGGATTTCCATGGCGCCGCCGCTGGTTGAAGGCGCGGTCAGCTATGCCGATGGCACCGACGCCAGCGTCGAGCAAATGGCCAAAGACGTGACCCAGTTTCTGGCATGGGCGGGCGAGCCGCACATGGAAGAGCGCAAGAAAATGGGTATCAAGGTTATGCTGTTCATGTTCGTTTTCGCCGGCATCATGCTGGCTGCGAAAAGAAAGGTCTGGGCCGCCGTCCATTAATGGACCTCGCCTTGCCTGACGCGCGTTTGCGCGTAAAAACAAGAACAGCGTATCAACGCGGAAAATAGAGACAAGTGTCGCGCCAGCCCCCCGAAAAGGGCATGGCGCGTCACGCACATTATTATTTTGAAGGGAGCTGCTGCCACAGCCATGACGCCCGCCGAACTGCCAGATACAGGAATGAACGCCAGCGAAGTGCTTTTGCACATCGTCGGCGGCGTGTGCCTGCTGCTTTGGGGTGTCAGCATGGTCAGCACGGGGCTCAACCGCGCCTTCGGTGCGTCGCTGCGCCGCGTGATTTCGCATTCGACCAGCAACCGTTTCAAGGCTTTCGGTGTCGGCGTTTGCGTTGCGGCGCTTTTGCAATCCTCGACCGCGGCCAGTTTGATTGTCAGCTCCTTTGCCGCGCGTAACATCGTCACTATTTCGGGGGCGCTGGCCGTGATGCTGGGGGCGGATGTCGGCACGACGCTTGCGGCGCAGCTGCTGTCGCGCGACCTTGGCTGGCTGCTGCCTGTGCTTTTGACGGCGGGCTACATCGTCAACAAGACGATGGAAGAAAGCCAGTATAAGCACGTCGGCCGCAGTCTGGTCGGCCTCGGCCTTATTCTGATTTCGCTCAGCATGATTAAAACCGTGGCCGCGCCGCTCGGCCAGTCCGAAGCGGTGCATGTGCTGATTGAACCCCTCAGCAGCCAGCCCGTTCTGGCCATTCTGCTCGCGGCACTTTTGACGTGGATTGTGCACTCGAGCCTCGGCATGATTCTGATTTTCATGTCTTTTGCCGCTGTCGGTACCATTCCGCTGCATCTGGGCTTCGCGCTGGTGCTGGGCGCCAATATCGGCGGGGCGATTGCGCCGGTTATCATGACTCTGCGCGATATTCCGGCGGGGCGCCGCGTGCCGCTGGGCAACCTGCTCATCCGCTCTCTCGGTGTTTTGATATGCCTGCCGCTCTTGCCGCAGGTGGAGCCCTTGATTGCGGAGTTCGATGCCGACCCCGCGCGGCAGCTGGTGAATTTTCATACGGCGTTCAACCTTGCGCTCGCGGTGATGTTCATGCCGTTCATCGGACCGCTGACGCGCTTGTCTGAAAAAATTCTGCCCGACCGTCCACGCGAAGAAGACGAAAGCCTGCCGCGCTATCTCGACCCCACGGCGATTTCGACACCGGCGGCCGCACTGGCCTGCGTTGCGCGCGAAACGCTGCGCGTGTCCGATATTATCCAGGGCATGATGCGCGACACGCTGGAGGCGCTGCGCGCCAATAACATGCGGCAGGTGCAGGCCATCCGCGATCAGGAAGCGGTGGTCGATAGTCTTTATGAATCTATCAAAACCTATCTGGCGCGCCTGTCGAACCAGCCGCTCGAAAAACGCGACAGCCGCCGCTATATGCAGATTTTGACCTTCTCGACGAACCTTGAGCACATCGGCGACATCATCGACAAGAGCCTGATGGAACTGGCGATGAAAAAAATCCGCAATCAGGATAACTTCTCGCGTCAGGGTTTTGGCGAAATTTCGGCGCTGCATGCCAAGGTCATGGACAGCATGGCGCTGGCGCAGAACGTATTCATGACCAGTGATGTCAAAATGGCGCGACAGCTGTTCGAAGAAAAGGCCGTGCTGCGCAGTCAGGAAATGATGGCGTCGGAAAGCCATTTCAAGCGCCTGCGCGACGGCGTGGCCGAAACGCTGGCGACGTCCAGCCTTCACCTCGACATCCTGCGCGATTTCCGCCGTATCAACAGCTATATCTCCCTCATCGCCTATCCCATTCTGGAAGAAGCGAAGGAGCTCAAGCCGACTCGCCTCAAACCGCAGGGCGAAAAGTCTAAACGCCGCCCGCGCCGCCGCCGGAAAGCGGGGGGCGCGCCTGCGCAAACGCAGCCGGAAACGGACGAAAAAGCCTGATTAAACAATCGTTTGTTTAATTGTTAACAAATCATGAAATAACGACTTAACGCCGTTAATCTTCCTTTAACGGCAAAGGGTGTATTCTGAAATCAGGAACACATTCTTTACCTTTGTGAATATGCTTCCTACGGAATTCTGAAGTTTGACCTTCATCTGTGCCTCCTCGTGATATCTTTCACCCCGCCCTTTCGAGGGCGGTTTTTTTTGATGCCTGTTTCCATCCGCCGCGCGTTGCTTTAGTCTAAAGACATGACAAAACGTACCCTTATCATGGCCGTTCACGGCGCGGGGCTGCAGGGCGCTTTTTTTGGCGCGCTGGCGCCGCATTTGCTGGATTTCGCGCTCAAGGCTGTGACCTTGCCGGGGCACGACGCGCGGCGCGGCGATGCGCTGCTCGTGGATATCCAGGCGATGGCGGCATGGCTGGCGCAGGAAATAGAGGTGCTGCCGGCGGAGTATGACATTGTGCTGCTCGGCCATTCCATGGGTGCCTTGGCGGTGCTGGAGGCGGCGGCGCATAGGCGTGTGAAGGCTGCGATTCTGCTCGGCGCGGCCGCTGAAATGCCGGTGCATCCCGATTTGCTGCAAACGGCGCGCGACAACCCTGCTGCGGCGGCGGAAATGGTTGCGAAATGGGGTGTTTTCCGCGGTCATGCGCAGGCCGATACGCTGCGCACCGTGCTTTTGAATATGATGGCTGCTGTGCCGCCTGCGGCTATCGGAAGCGACCTTGCCGCTTGTGATGCGTATAAGGGCGCGCGGGCAGCTGCGACGGTACTGCAAAAGCCCGTGCTGGTGCTGGCGGCTGACAGTGACAAGATGACGCCGCTTGCGGGGGCGCAGGCGCTTGCCGATATGCTACCGCAAAGCACCTTTGCGATTGCGGAGGGGGCGGGGCACATGTTTGCGGTTGAAAATCCGCTGGAATGTGCCAAGGAAATCAAAGCCTTTTTGCAAAGCTGATTTTCGCTGATTTTGCTGCGCAGCGTTAAGATTTTCTCAAATATCTCCTGCTATGATGGATAGAACAATCGACGAGACGCTATTTCCTGACACCGAAGGAGGAGATATCTATGGCCACAGCACATCTGTCCGCGCTGCAAAGAAAACACGAAGACCTTGAACACCGCATCCAGGATGAACTGAAACACGCGGCGCGGGACGAGGCGCAAATCAGACGCCTGAAAGAGCAAAAGCTCCATTTGAAAGAGCGAATAGAAAGGCTGCATGAGGACAGCGTGCATTAACCACGCCGTCTTTTGCCCAAGAAAAAAGCCCCTGCATCTGCAGGGGCTTTTTTCTTGCGGCGCGGGGCTGTGATTAGCCGTTCGCGCGTGCATCGTCTTCGTCGTCCATACCCAAATCGTCGAGGTCGTCGAGCGTGGGGGTTTTTGCCGTATCGGCCGCGTCCGCGGGTGTCGGTGCGGGGATGAAAGCAGGGGTTTCTTCCGCGGCGGTCTCTTCACCGAAAGTCGGGATGGGTTTGCCTGCGGCTTTCGCTTCGCGCTGGACGCGGCGCTGTGCGCGGCGGACGGCTTTTTCAAGCTCTTCACCTGTGCAAAGGCCGATGGACAGCGGGTCGGTCGGCTTCAGCGACGTCATCAGCGGGTGCGTTTTGTTGCGAATAGATTCAACCGTCGGCTTGGTCGAGCCGATAAGCTTCGCCACTTGCACATCCGCCAGTTCCGGATAGCGCTTCAGCAGATACAGAACGGCATTCGGCTTTTCCGCGCGTTTGACGACGGGCGTGTAGCGCGGGCCTTTCGCGCGGGCGCGCGGCTTGGGCAGGTCTGTCTTGACCATTTTCAGTTTGGCGTTGCTGGTTTTTTCGCAGCGCGCGATTTCTTCGGCCGTCAGCTCGCCATTCAGCACGGGGTTTGCGCCCATGATACCGGCGTTCACTTCGCCGTCGGCCAGCGCCTGGACTTCCAGCGGGTGCAAGCCGCAGAATTCGGCGATCTGGTCAAAGGTCAGGGTCGTGTTATCGACCAGCCACGACGCGGTGGCTTTGGGCATCAGGGGGTAGGCCATGTGATAGTCTCCTTGCTTCTAAATTCCGGCCCCAAACCGCGGATACAGTTCACACGCACGCGCCACTTGGGAAAAGCGGCGACGACTGAAACAGGTTCAATCGTTTTGGGAAAACGTGGCCATCATAAGCCAAAGGCGCTGAAAGTCCAGAAAATAATCCACAGACCGCGAGGGGCAATGCGGCCTATCCTGTTGATTTTAAAGTGTTTAAGAGTTGGCGGTGCGGGGCTTTGCCAGACCGCGGCGCGGGTTTTCTTCGGCCAGCGCGGGCAGGGCGGGTGGCTTGCCCCCGATTTCGCAGAGCTTGGCGTGCATGAACTCAAGCGATTCGCGGTCAAGCATGGAGAAGGGGGTTATTTGCGGACTTGCGCCGCTGTGGCTGTTTTGGCTGATGAGCAAACGCCCGACGAAATCATAACTTTGATAAATGGTATTGAGCGGGGTGCCGACGCGTACAGTCAGAACGACATCGTCGCTCTTCTCGAATTTATATCGCTCGCTGGCAGCGTTGAAGTCCGCGTTGAGGGCAGGGCTGCTCATCGTTTCATTTCTTTGGGCTTGAGGCCGTTGGGGCCGAAAGGCGAGGGAGTGAAGCCCTCCGCCACCGGCGCGGGGCCCGGATGCGCGACAAGGTCGCTATGGCGCGTATGCTGGCGCATCAGTTGTTTCCACGCGCGCGTGTCTTGAATGAAGCGCGTTTCGAGCTTGTAGAGCGCGTCTTCTTCGCTCTCCGCCGCTTTTTCACGCGCTTTGGGCTGGCCGTTTTTGTTCAGGCCGTTCGCGGTGAAATAGCCCATGCCGCCCAGAATATTGCGCAGGGTTTTTTCGGTTTTGATATCCGTCGGAATGACAAGACGGCGTTCCTGACCCAGTTTCGCATCCGGGTTTTCCTTGGTGTAGAACACATGCCCGCCGCTGGTGTGGTCATAGGCATAGCCGAGCTCGCGCGCGGCGCGGACGACTTCATGGTGTGTACGGGGAATGCCGGTCGTCATTATCTCACCTCGAAATCAAAAACAACTTCATCCGCTTTGACGTTATCCATCTGCAGGTATTCAAGAGCCAGCGTGCGCGACAACGCGAAAATCTGCTCTCTATCCTCATGCTCGACGTTAAAGCCGGGCATATCATCGCTTGTCGCCAGGTAAACATTCTCCGGCTGGTGTTCGATGACGATGGTGATATGGCGCATAGCGATTATCCAATGCTTAATCAGGAAATTATAATGCCATAAAATGGCAAAAGGGAGAAGAAAATGAAGCCTGAAGCCCCCCTAAAAAGCAATAAATGGAATGTTTTCAGGGCTTTTCGGCCGTATTGACCCGTAAAATAACCTTGCCGAAATGGGCGCCAGCCTCCAGATAGTCGTGCGCCGCCTGCGCTTCGGCAAGGCTGTAGATGCGGTCGATGACCGGTGTGATTCGCTTGCGGGCGATAAACGGCCAGACGTTTTTCTTCAGCGCCTTGGCGATTTTGCCCTTCGCCGCCGCGCTTTGCGGGCGCAGGGTGGAGCCTGTCATGACAAGGCGTTTGGACATGATTTGCAAAATATCCACCTCCGCGCTGCGGCCGCGCTGCATGGCGATGCTGACATGCCGCCCTTCGGGCGAGAGAATTTTGAGATTACGCGGAATATAATCCCCGCCGACCATATCAAGAATAACGTCAACGCCCTTGCCGCCCGTTTCGCGCAGGATTTCTGCATCGAACGCTTCGGTTTTGTAATTGATGGCCTTCATCGCGCCCAGCTTCAGGCACGCCGCGCATTTTTCATCACTGCCTGCGGTGACATAGACCTTCGCGCCGAAGGCGCGTGCCATTTGTATCGCCGTGGTGCCGATACCTGATGCGCCGCCGTGTATCAGCACGCGCTCGCCTTTTTGCAGCGCGCCGCGTTCGAATAAATTTGTCCAGACAGTGAAAAACGTTTCGGGGATACCGGCCGCGGCAATCCAGCCAAGGCTTTTGGGCAGGGGCAGGCACTGTACGGCGGGTACGGTGCAGTATTCGGCATAGCCGCCGCCCGCGACCAACGCGCAGATTTTTTGCCCCGTTTTAATGCCGCTGACACCACTGCCTGTCATGACAACATCGCCGGAAATTTCAAGGCCGGGAATATCCGTCACGCCCTCCGGCGGCGGGTAAAGCCCGCGCCGCTGCAAAAGGTCGGGGCGGTTGACGCCCGCGGCGCGTACACGCACCAGCACTTCGCCTGCGCGCGGCAACGGCAGCGGCACTTCGGCCGTGACCAGGTT
This sequence comes from Micavibrio sp. UBA2020, assembly GCA_002334985.1. Classification (GTDB taxonomy): domain Bacteria; phylum Pseudomonadota; class Alphaproteobacteria; order Micavibrionales; family UBA2020; genus UBA2020. Next base: position 1,601 of record DDBY01000078.1, on the reverse strand, counting down.
TTGGTCGCGGATGACGGCGGCCGTCATGGTTTGCGGAAGCTCGGGCGTTTTTTTCACGGTATGGATTTCCCCGCGGGCTCTAATTATAGTGAAGGCGGATATAACGGCGCAAAGCGCTGCCGCCAAGAGGAGCATAGCATGATTTTTGACGAGGATTCAGAGCCGAAAAACAAAAAACCCGCACTGCGCGTGCTGGATAAAATGTCGGTAGCCGAGCTTCAGGAATATGCGGCGGCGCTCGACGCCGAAAAACTGCGTGTACAGACGGAAATAGAGCGCAAGCAAAAGCATCTGTCCGCGATGGATGCGCTATTCGGCGGCAAAACAGACGGCGCGACCTAAGCGCCCCGCGCGTTTCACGGGCGGCAGTATTAACGCGCGCCCGCGCCTGCGCGCACCACGCGCCAGCTGTCAATCACCATGCCCTCCGTCGCATTTTCGTCGGTCGTGCGGATGATAGTTGCACGCGCTTCGAAATTGCCGCCGGCCACGGGTTTGTGCTCGCCGTTTTCATCCAGCTTGTAAAAGCTGATAAGCAAGGGCAGCGTCAGGTTCCACGCATAAACGCCGCTGATGGGGCCGCTGCCGGTAAAGGCGGGGTCGGCCGTTGCAATCGTGGACATTTCGTTGCCGCGCAGGCTGACCATGTCGAGCACTTTTGCGTCGCGCATATAGGTCACAAATTCGCGGTAACCTTTTTCGCTGAACGAGACGCGGTAGCCGCGGATTTTATTTTCAATTTCCGTCGGCTTGTGCGTCATCAGGTCGGCAGCGAGCCCCTTGAACCACTCGCCGACTTCATCGGCGGTGCGGTGGGGGTTGGAAATGACCTTTTGCGCCTGCAGGTAAGGGTCATTGTATTGCATCCAGCTTTTATCGACTGTGACGGGGACGTTGTCATACGCCTCCGCCGGCGGTACGGGCGGCCCGTCCTTTTCTTCACCTGGCAAGGCTTCCAGCACGACCTGTGCCAGCGCCGCCGGAGAGGCAAAAAGCAGGGCGGCGAGCAGGCAGCCGCTCCATCTGGATGTTTTCATGCAAAGCCTCCGCTTGTTAACCCTTGCCGTGCGTCACGCCGCGCGGGCGATGGCGCGCAGTACATAGTGCAGAATACCGCCGTTTTTGAAGTATTCGATTTCGTCCATCGTGTCGATACGGCACAGAACGCTGAACGTTTCCACCGCGCCGTTTGCGCGTTTCATGGTAACGGTCAGGTCCATGCGCGGCTTCAACCCGCTTTCGATGCCGGTGACATCAAAGCTTTCGTCGCCGTTCAGCTTCAGGTCGGCGCGCGTTTTGCCGTCTTTGAACTGCAAGGGCAGGACGCCCATGCCGACAAGGTTGGAGCGGTGGATACGCTCGAAGCTCTCGGCAATCACGGCCTTGACGCCCAGAAGGTTCGTGCCCTTCGCCGCCCAGTCGCGCGACGAGCCGGTGCCGTATTCCTTGCCCGCGATAATCAGCAGCGGGGTTTTGGCGCTGACGTATTTCATCGCCGCATCGTAAATCGGCATAACCTCGCCCGTGGGGACGTGTTTGGTCACGCCGCCTTCGACGCCCGGCACCATTTCGTTCTTGATGCGGATGTTGGCGAAGGTGCC